>JAKQQL010000057.1:0-2107 GCA_029564175.1 Candidatus Cloacimonadota bacterium | reverse complement strand
TTTAAATGCATTAATCTTTTTTTTCTGTGAATACCTGAATGAATACTCAAAAGTGCTCATTATACATTATACATTTTAAATTTTACATTTTACATTATACATTCTGCGAAGCAGTATTTCCGTGGTTGATCTCTTCTCTTGATACTCTTGTCCTCTAGCGAAGCGATTGTTTTAAATATTCTAAACAAAGAGAGAAACTGCTTCGAAGAATAATTAATGCTGACATAAAGAAAAAAGTCTTTTGATTTTGTTGTGATTTAACTATTGACTAGAATTCTAACAGTAAAATAATTGAATACATGACAGTTATTAGTATTGTCATTGATCTTCGTATCGTTTTAAAATTTCATTGTCTTTTAAGCGCAGTACTTAAATATCTAAACTTTTAAAATAGAAAGGTTGTTATATGAAAATTTTATTAACAGGTGCAGCTGGATTTATCGGCTTTCATTTATCGAATTTGTTGTTAGACAAAGGATTCTCTGTGATTGGTATTGATAATTTGAATGCCTACTATGATGTGCAACTGAAAAAAGACAGGCTCGTTCTATTAAGAAAGCATAAACGATTTAAATTTTATAAAAAAGATTTGAAACATTACCACTCAATGGAAAAAGTGTTTCAAACCCATCAGCCTGACATAGTAATCAATCTGGCAGCTCAGGCAGGGGTTCGGTATTCAATCGAAAATCCTTTTGCTTATGTCGATTCCAATTTAACAGGCTTTGTGAATATTCTGGAATTGTGCAGGCATTATCCGGTAAAACATTTAATTTATGCATCATCCAGCTCAGTATATGGAGGCAATAAACTGACGCCCTTCTCCACCAACCACAATGTTGATCATCCTGTGAGTTTGTATGCAGCGACTAAAAAATCCAATGAATTAATGGCACATACATACAGTCATCTCTACAATATTCCAACCACAGGTCTGAGATTCTTTACTGTTTATGGTCCCTGGGGCAGACCAGATATGGCCTATTTCTCTTTTACAAAAGATATTGTATCAGGCAAAGCTATCAAAGTATTTAATCATGGTCAAATGCAGAGAGACTTTACCTATGTGGATGATATCGTTGAAGGTATCTATCGCCTGATTGATAAAGTGCCAGTTAAAAATGAAAACTGGGATGAAAGAATTGATGAGATGAGTTCAAGCTTTGCACCATACAAAGTGTACAATATCGGTAATAATCAACCAGTTGAGCTGATGAGATTCATTTCAGTTCTGGAAAAAGAAATAGGTAAAGACGCAGTCAAAGAATATCATGAGATGCAAGCCGGAGACGTGTTAACGACTTATGCTGATGTTTCAGGATTAGAAAAAGAAATAAACTTCAAGCCTAAGACCAGTATCGAAGAGGGACTCAAGCGCTTTGTGGAATGGTATAAGAAATACTATGCCCTGCGGGCAAATGATGAATTATGAATTATAAATTTTGAATGATGAATTTGTATTAAACCACAGAGATTCCAGAGAGCACAGAGAGAGATCAGACTTCGTCTGAATGAATAATGTATAACTTACAATCTGCGATTGAATGTAAAATGTAAAATGTAAAATGAATAACAAGTGTCATCCTGAGCGAAGCGCAGGATCTCCTTGATGAACTACTTGCATCAGAAAAAATTATCCTTTTCTCTTGGTGCTCCTGCCCTCTAGCGAAGCGATTGTTTTTTTCTTTAACCACGGATTGAACGGATTCACACGAATAAGATGCCCTGCGGGCAAATGATGAGTTATGAATTTTGAATGATGAATAATGCCAACATAAAAAAGTAAAATATTAATTTCTTTCGTTTTTATCCGTGAATACCTGAATAAATACTCAAAAGTGTTCATTATACATTTTAAATTTTACATTTTACATTATCCATTCTGCGAAGCAGTATTTCCGTGGTTGATCTCTTCTCTTGATACTCTTGTCCTCTAGCGAAGCGATTGTTATAAATTCCCCTCCGATGGAGGGGTGGCACGAAGTGACGGGGTGGTACGTTTAATTGTGAATTGTGAATGATAAATGATGAATGAGTACAAATTCCTGTCAAGAGCAGTTGATTTTGATACAATCTTCTCCGCATGAAACACTGTTTGAATCACCAC
>JAKQQL010000042.1:0-1383 GCA_029564175.1 Candidatus Cloacimonadota bacterium | reverse complement strand
TCTTGAAAATAAAAATTTTTATGAAAAAATAGAAGAGCTGGTATGCGCGGCACAAAAGTTTGCCCGACAGTATCCGGAGATTCATCAGGTTTATCTTGATATAACGTCCGAGGGTTTATCGCATCTTACACCGCGATTATCCAGGACAATAGAATATATTACCATTGAATTTTACCGCCACGAATTGGAACAGGCAAAAAAACAGGGCATCGTACGAGAAGATGCTGATGTTAACGTTACCTCACTATGTATTGATAATATATTAGTATTGACCCAGTTTTCATATACATCCGAATACTTCAAGGAGCGATTAAAACTTTTTATTGGGGAAGATGCGTTTGATGATGATGAAAGGATAGTAAAAGGTGTAGTTGATTTTATCAAAAATGCATTGATGCCCCGGATGAACATAAGCAATAATAAATAACTATCTCTATTTTAGATTAGAAAGGTTGTCTTTAAATGAAAAGGAAGAATGTTAATGTCATAGAACTGCGAAGAAATCAGCTTACCCGTGCGGCATATAAAGTTGTAAGCAGAAAAGGATATTATAATTTTACTGTTCGTGATATAGCAAAAGAAGCAGGGCTTTCAACAGGTCTGGTGCATTATTATTTTAAAAACAAAGATGATCTCCTGGTGTCTGTTTTAAGGGTAATGAATGAAAATCTGAGAAGCTATCTTGCAAAGGCACTTGAGCAGATAGAAGATCCAAAAGAAAAAATAATAATCTTTATGGATGAAGCGTTTCACCTTGTAGAGCGTGAAAAAGAATATTTCCACGTCCTCATTGATTTCTGGACACAGATAAATCATAATGAGCGTATGAGGAAAGCAAACATTAAATTGTACCAGAGCTATAGGGCTGAATGTGCCAAAATAATACAGGAAGGTATTAGTAAAAATGTATTTAATAATGTTGATGTTCAATATACTGCGACAATGATTGTTGCTTTTGTTCAGGGATTGATTATTCAATATATTATTGATAATGAAGCGTTTGATTATACTGAATATTCAAAAAAGATGAAGTCGCAGATAGTGGATAACTTGATGAAGTAATCAAGGGTGTTGTAAAATTTTGATTTATATGGTATAATGCGATAAAATTACTGACCAAACATGGTAGTAATGGTATGACAGGGTTATATGTTAAAAGATATTTCAGAAAATGGAAATTACCAGAAGCATTTAGAGAACATAGTAAAAACATTATGCCAGCCTCAGTCATATAAAAAGGTATATCACCGGATAAATCACGATGTTCCCATGCCTTCAATTCAGCAATTAGAAGAGATTGTTGAAGAATGCAAGATGGTGCTTTTTCCTGGCTACTTTGGAAATTCAGAAATTACTCCGCAAAATATGCAATATTATATTGGT
>JAKQQL010000039.1:0-27945 GCA_029564175.1 Candidatus Cloacimonadota bacterium | reverse complement strand
CATTTTCACAAGCTGGTAGCTTGCGTTACAACATTTTCACAAGCTGGTAGCTTGCGTTACAACATTTTCACAAGCTGGTAGCTTGCGTTACAACTATTTCGCAAGCTGGTAGCTTGCGTTACAACTATTTCACAAGCTGGTAGCTTACATTACAACTATTCCACAAGCTAGTAGCTTACGTTACATTTTCCACTCTATCATTTTAAAAGACACTTCTACAAAATAACCTATTCGTCAAGTGAATTATGGATTTTCTGATTTAACAACGCTTTGAATTCTTCATAACGAAAGCCTTTACGATATAAAGCTGTTGCACACTTCTCATAACATTTTGTTTTTCCTGTCTGTATATTTGATCTAACCAGTTTGTCAATCAGTTGTTCAAGTATCTCCATTTTGCTTTCCTGAGTATATCGTTCGCAGAGTTTTTCATTGATCAGGCTTGCGTCAATCCGTTTTTGCTTGAGTTTATAGCGAATTTCTTCTGGGCTTTTACAGGAAAGTATATTTTCTTCGATAAACATTTCTGTATAGCGTTCATCTGACAGGTATTTTTTTTTTTCAGCCCAGGTTAGTAAATCTTGAATCTGAGCCTCAGGTATCTGGTAACGTTTCAGAAAATCAGTACAATCATACCGTGTTTTTTCACTGCTTGCGAGATAATCCAGAAGCTTATCCCGAGCAAAGGTATAGCAAGTCAGTTTGATTTCCTGGAGTGTAATCTCATCTACTTCAAGAAATGGATCTTCATCCGTTTCATGATACGTAGCAGGATCAGCCTGACGAAAAGAAAAGGGCAGACTTTTTAGTGGGAGAACTCCCAGACTATACTCATCTGTCCTTATCTCTCTTAAATATTTTTTATGCTTCGGAATCGTCAGATGAATCTTCGTCATGATCTTCCGGGATGGCATTAAAATCAAGAAGACCTTTTACTTTTTCAAGGACTTCTGCATAGACTTCTGGGTTATCTGTCAGATACTGTTTGGTTTTTTCTGCTCCCTGTGCTATTTTTGAATCTTTATAGGCATACCATGAACCGGATTTTTGGATAATTTCTTTAGAAACTGCCAGATCCAGAATAATATCCATTTTTGAGATGCCTTTGCCAAATATAATTGGAAATTCTACAGTTTTGAATGGTGGAGCAAATTTATTCTTCACAATCTTTACTTTGGTAATACTACCCACGACCTGAGCACCACCAGCAATCTCTTTCACACTACCTGCATTACGAACTTCCATTCTCAGAGATGAGTAGAATTTCAATGCGACGCCACCGGTTGTTGTTTCAGGGTTTACAAATGAAGGAACACCGATTTTCATACGGGTCTGATTAATAAAGATAACCGCTGTATTAGACTTGCTGACAATTGCAGTCAGTTTTCTTAATGCCTGAGACATCAAACGTGCTTGTAAGCCTACATGACTGTCGCCCATCTGGCCTTCAATTTCTTGTCTTGGTACAAGCGCTGCCACTGAGTCCACAATAATTAAATCAACTGCATTAGAGCGAACCAGTGCTTCTACGATTTCCAATGCCTGTTCACCACCATCGGGTTGAGAAAGGAGGAGGTTTTCAATACTGACGCCCAGATTCCGTGCATAAACAGGATCAAGTGCATGTTCTGCATCGACAAAGGCAACTATCCCACCCTGCTTTTGTGCTTCAGCTGCAATGTGAAGAGTTAAGGTTGTTTTTCCGGAGGCTTCAGCTCCGTAAATCTCAGTGATTCTGCCTTTTGGAATACCGCCTATTCCAAGTGCTATATCCAGATTGAATGCACCGGTAGGGATTACATCAACATCAATTTTTGGCTTATCACCTAAATACATGATGGTTCCTAAACCATATTTTTTCTCAAGCTGTTGCATAGCGGCTTTTAAAGCCATCTCTTTTCCTTTATCAGTTGCCATTTATTCCTCCTTTAAGGTTCATTTCTTTTATTTTTTCATACACCGGACCGCTTTTGTAAAGGGTGCTTTTATAGTAAACGAGTCGTGTGATTTTGACGTTGCTGACTTCATGTGTCAAATCTGAGTTCCAATTTTTTGTTTGGCTGATATTTATATTCTTAAGTCTGGCAAGTGTTAAATGAAAGTTTAATCTGCGTCTGTCAGTTTCATATTTCATGCTTTCGAGAAATTCTCCCAATAGATGATACTGCTTAATCAGCCAGGAGTTATGAAACTGGTACATCATGCAGATTAAAGGACTGTTATTGAATGGATACCAACTCAGATTACCTTTCTGAAGTTCGAAAACATTCATCTGATTTGCCAGATTTTTCAGATATTGACTGATTTCTGCAATATGCGCTTCTTCTGTATCTCCGATAAACCGAAGCGTAAAATGCAGATTCTCTGGTTTGGTCCAGTTTTTTATCTCTGGAAAAGCTATTTTGCCAGTTTCTATCAGCTGACAGTATTTTTCTTTAACAATCTCATCAGGCTCAAACGCAATAAATGTTCTCAGCAAAACCACCTCACTTTAATCATTTCACGATTGAATTATTGATTCAATCATAGGATAAAGATAAAATAATCAAACACAGTTTCTTTGTCAATGTTTTTTTGAGATATTTATAATGAATTTGCATAAATGCAATCTCAAAGGGATTCATAACAATATTCTATCCTTACAAGCATCTTGTTGTATAAATGCATCACAAAGTTAATATATTAAAAAGAATGTAAAATTGAGGCAAACATTTTCGCATATTGTTCCGTTTCTTAAAAAGAAAACACCTTATTATACAAATCCGGAGACGCTTTGATTTTCCTGATTCAAAGAGAGATATAATCTTTCATTTGATTGTCTTTCATAACGATATAAATTCTCATTACAATCATCTGTACTGTAATTGAGCAAGTACGCATCATCTACCTTTTTCAGTATTTTAATCTGTATCATCTGATATAAACTGTGTCTGCTAATCCAATGTAACAACTGCAAGGAGCAAGCTTCTTGATTTCCAGTATTGAATTGGTAACGATGAATCAGGTGAAAAACAATCATCAAGAGAACACTGTATGAGGAAATGCCTCTTTTCCTTAATCCAGGCCATGTCTTTTTAAACAAAACCGCATACAGACTCATATCCCTTTTTTGTGCAGGCAAGAGATTTGACCAAACATTTTTACAAATACGATTCATGGTTTTAATATGGATATTCTGTTTCTGGATTTTTGGCTGTTGTTTTTTTCTACTGATACAAATCTGCCCGTGATTGTACCATGCCAGCTGTAAATCACCGCATTTCTTTGGATAATCTGTCTTTTTTTCGGAAAAGTGAATCTTCATTTCTTGTATTCTCCTCTTTAACAATATACTCATTTATAAGAAATTAACCACTTTTTTCTCATATTATTCTCATAGCTATCCTGTAGAATTCCTAATTACTTTCTACTAACTACCTGCCTGACACGATCAGATTCACACCTCTTTACCTATCGTTTTGAAGAGAATTTAAAGAAGATAGCAGAAGGGATGAAAGGAGAAATTATAAAACCCTTAGAATTAAGCAGTCATCACCAGAATCACCTGTTTCTGATGATTCCTTTAAAGTTCTTTTAAACAGGCAGCTGTGAGACTGGTTCTTTTAAAAATTTAAGTTGATACTTAAGCAAACAGTTAATTTTTCATTAATTCTTGACAAGATGCTTTAATAAAAGATTGTGGAATCGAATCTTTATGATTTTGTGTAGTCATGACAGACATGACCAATAAAGAAGGAGAAAGAATGGAGAATGAAAGTCAACTCTTAAAACAGCGTCGCGAAAAATACGACAAGCTGATTGAGATGGGTATAGATCCCTATCCGCCACGCTGTGAACGCACGCATTGTATTCAGGGCTTATGGGACAATGAATCAGAATTTGCAGAGAAAGGTCAGATGGTTAGTATCGTGGGTCGAATCAATGCAAAACGCCGTCAGGGCAAAATCGGATTCTTAAACATTCAGGATGCAACAGCTAAAATCCAGATATTTGTACGTCAGGATGAAGTAGCTGATGAAAACTATGAACTCTTTAAACTATTCGATTTAGGAGATTTTATTCAGGTCGATGGTAAAGTCATTCACACTCAGACAGGTGAATATTCAGTACTTGCCAAAAAACTGACCTTATTATCTAAAAATATGCGTCCCATCCCAACCGTAAAAGAAAAAGAAGTTGACGGAAAAATTGTAAGATACGATGAATTTTCTGACACAGAATTACGTTATCGTAAACGTTATCTGGATTTATTACTGAATCCTGAGAATAAAAAAACATTCGAGATTCGTTCCAAAATCATTCAGGGAGTCAGAAATTTCCTGAACAACAGGGCTTTTCTGGAAGTGGAAACCCCAATTTTACAACCTTTATACGGTGGTGCAAATGCCCGTCCGTTTACCACACATCATAATACACTGGACATGACGCTTTATCTAAGAATCGCAACTGAGTTGTATCTCAAAAGATTGATAGTGGGCGGTTTTGAAAGAGTGTATGAAATGGGCAAAAACTTCAGAAATGAAGGAATGGACAGAACTCATAACCCTGAATTTACAGCCATCGAAATCTATCAGGCTTATACGGATCTGGATGGTATGATTGAACTGACTGAAACCATGATCAGTACAATTGCTCAGGATTTATTTGGCACACAAACCATCAATTTCCAGGGCACTGAAATCAATCTGCAACGCCCATGGCGTAAAGCTTCAATGCTTGAACTTGTAAAAGAACATACTGGCGAAGACTTCTCAGATTTTGATTTTGAAAGACTGAAAGCTTTTTGTAAATCAAAAAACATTGAAGTCGAAGCACATGCCGGTCCTGGCAAGCTCATTGCAGAAATCTTCGATGCCTTTGTAGAAGAAAAGTTAATCCAGCCAACTTTCGTAACTGATTATCCACTGGAGATTTCTCCTTTGGCAAAGAATCACCCTGGCAATCCAAATCTGGTAGAAAGATTTGAGTTATTCATCATGGGTGCTGAATATGGCAATGCGTTTACAGAATTAAACGATCCGATTGAACAACGTAAACGTCTTGAACATCAGGCTCAGATGAGAGAAATGGGTGATGATGAAGCAAACGTGGTAGATGAAGACTTCCTGGAAGCGCTTGATTATGCAATGCCTCCGATGGGCGGACTTGGTATCGGAATTGACCGATTAATTATGCTTTTAACCAACAATACTTCCATTAAGGAAGTGATTTTGTTTCCCCAGATGAAACCCGAATAAATAAATGTTTAAGCGGAGTCATTGACTCCGCTTTTTTTTTAAAATAAATGAGGAGTTAAAATATGGATTTTTATAGTATTCTCAATCTGATCGGAGGGCTTGCCCTATTTCTCTTTGGGATGAATATTATGTCCGACAACTTACAGGCTGCTGCCGGTAATGAGATGAAAAGAATCTTGAAAAAACTTACCAATACACCATTCAAAGGAGTATTAGTCGGCATGACGGTGACCAGTATTATCCAAAGCAGTAGTGCAACAACCGTGATGCTGATTGGTTTGGTCAATTCAGGCATCATGGCATTAAGCCAGGCTGTTGGCGTAATTATGGGTGCCAATATTGGTACAACCATTACCGCTCAGCTGATTGCTTTTAAAATTGGTCATTATGCTTTTCTGTTTGTCATTATAGGTGTAGCATTACTCTTTGTCCGTAAAAACAGGCTGATGGAAAAATGGAGCTTAGTTATTCTTGGTTTTGGTCTGCTGTTTATTGGTTTAAATGTAATGTCTGATGCGGTTGAACCTTTAAAATCATCACAAGCAGCAAAGGATTTTATGGTTGCTTTAACTGGAAATCCGTTTACAGGTATTCTGGCAGGCACCATTTTTACAATGCTGATTCAGAGTTCTTCTGCTGCAATTGGTATCGTAATCGTTCTGGCAACTAACCACCTGATACCATACGAAGGTGCGCTTTATCTGGTTTTTGGTGACAATATCGGTACGACAATTACCGCCTGGTTAGCATCAATTTCAGGGAGTAAAGCTTCAAAACAGGTCGCCATGATTCATACCCTGTTTAATGTCTTTGGGACACTTATTTTTGGCATACTTACCTACATGGGTGTCTATACGATCTTTATCAATTATATTACACCAGGCAATATCCTCAATGGTGAAAATATCGCCAGACATATTGCCAATGCACATACATTCTTTAATATTTTAAATACCCTCATCTTTTTACCTTTTGCCTTCCTTTTAGCAAAACTCGCTCAAAAACTCATTCCGCTTAATCATACAGACTCCATTTCGATGGGTGAACCCAAACACCTAGATTATCATTTAATCAAAACACCCGAACTGGCAATTGAGCAATCCATCATGGAAATGAGAGAAATGCTAAGACTGGTAAAACTGTCTGTTGAAATGTCAATGCATCTTTTTAAAGAAAAAAATTACCGCAAAATGGATAAAATTGACAAGATAGAAAATGCCATTGATAATTTACAAAAAGAAATAACACTTTACCTCGTTTCAATCAGTGAAGAATCCAATTCTGACATGATTACCAAAAAAATCCCATCTTTATTACATACAGTCAATGATATTGAAAAATTGGGTGACCATACCGTCCAGATCAGTGAAATACTCAACAATCAGATACTCTCTCAAAAGATTCCTTTCCCTAATGAATATATGAATGAGATTGAAGAATTGCATCAGAAAATCATCTATATGATTGAGTTATCACTTGAATATATGAGAGATCTTGATCAGAAACACTCTTATATGATTATTGAATTGGAAGGACGTATCAATCAATATCATGGTGATATGCGTAAAAAAGTACTCAACATGATTCAAAATGCAGAATGTGATGCCGTTAGCGGTTTAAATATGATTGATTACATCGACACAATAGAAACAGTCGCCGATAAACTTAAAAATATCGTTAAAGCCGGTTCTTACAAGTTTATTTACCAAATCAAAGAACACGCAAAACCCGAAACTTTATAACCTGTCACATTTCAGGTGGGTATATCCCGCCTGAAATTTTCTCTTTCCAAATTTTATTTGTACTACAAGCATTTTACTTATAGCCTTTTTTAGCAAGCAAGATGCATACTGTGCAATAAACAAGCGAATGATCATTCTATAAACGACAGAGAGGTTAAATGTTCAATAAACTGAATTTACTAATTACTCTGATCTTTCTTATTTCTTCTCAAGTACATGCTTCTAAGTTTAAGTGGGACGGAGACAATGATACAGTTGCAACAGCTCTGTCAATTGGCACATTAACCCACTTGATGATTTCACAATATGATGAGCAGGAAAAAGTGAATCTTAATCTCCTGGATTATCAGATCAATTCATTTGATAAATCTGCCATTGAAAACTGGTCTCCAACTGCTTCAAGTATCAGTGATATTTTATTGATTACTCAGCTAAGTACTCCTCTGGCATTAATGCTTGATCATAGTATTGAGAACAAAAAAACATTGTCTTTATTATATTTTCAATCATTTGCAGTCAATAACCTGATAACGAATACAGCAAAGGTAGTCATTAAACGAAAGCGCCCCTATGTCTATAATCAAGCCTTAAGTGATGAACGCCGTACTGATCGTGAAAGTATCTATTCTTTTTTCTCAGGTCATACATCGAATGCCTTTATGGCGACAGCATTTATCATGAAAGTCATGTACGAAGATAAGATCTATGAGAATTATCAGCCTGTTTTTTTCCCTGTTTTGGTTTTAAGTGCAGGAACGACTGCCTGGTTAAGATATCATGCAGGAAAACATTTTCCGACTGATATTATCACCGGAGCAATTGCAGGAACTGCCTGCGGTTTGATAATACCAGAGTTACATCAGAAAGAAAATGCTCAATCTAACAGAAAAATGCTAAATTTCAGCATCAAATTCTAATAAGAAGGTTGTTATGATAACCCCTGTATGGAAACAACAAAAACTGAATAATGCCTGTGCTGCAAATGTCTTATGTATGATGCTATCCTGTTATGAGATAGATTTTGAAATAGTTGATTTTGTAAAAGCCTGCAATATCCATTTGATGATAGATTATGATTCTAAGGAAAAGACTTTTGACTGCGGTTTTCTTGCATATCAGACAGCAGAAAATTATAATAATGCCTTAGCACAATATCAGCTTGAGTTAACTGAAATGATGGTTTTTGATATTGAACAATTCTTTTTTGAAGCAAGACAATTGAGTAAGAATCAGATACCATTCATGCTGAGTTTACCTGTATATCTACTCCCATATCATGACCCTACGCAACAATCACAGCGGAAACATGCCCTGTTAGTGATTAAAGCTGACCATGAAAAGTTAATTGTGTTAGATTCAGATGCAGGTCTTGACAGAAGCCAGAATTATGCTTTTGAAACAGTAAAAAATCAGGTGATGTATCCTGTTTTTTTCAAAGATATAAGACAATTAAAACAAATCAATTATGGATTTTTGTCTCCTTTGACGGCTGGGGCTTTATTCTTTTCAAAACAGCGTATCATTCGTAACTCAATCAATTATGTACAAGTCTGGAAATCAATGAGTAAAGAATCTCTACTCAATCTTTCTACGGGGTATGAATCCTTTTATCAGTTCACCTGGCAGTTTATCAGACCATTCGCAAATGATTTTTATACCGCTTTAAAATGTACTCATCCGACTCACTCATTATTACCTGACTTAGAATTGATAAAAAACAAAAGCTTTGACTTTTTAAAACAAGTTAAGCAAACAGACAATCCTCCTCTGAAAGAGATTATTGCCTTCTATCGGATTCACTGTTCATTACTGGCCGAGAAAATAACGGACTATCTGGAAAGCTCAAACAGATGACAGAAAAAAAATACCTGAAAAATATCAGATTATATCCACATTACCGTTTATGGGTTAATATGATGATTATCGGACCGGTACTAATCCCTTTTATGTTGTTCAAGGGGTTAAATTATACTCAGATTCTGTTGTTGCAATCAATCTCAGCAGTTGCTGTTTTTCTGTTTGAAATACCAACAGGTGCCGTTGCAGATAAATTGTCCAGAAAATCATCTCTGATGATGGGTTCATTGTGTATGGCATTGGGATTAGTGATTTACATTCTATTCAGGTCATTTTATTTTTTTGCCTTAGCAGAGATTATATTTGGTTTAGGAATTACCTTCACCAGTGGAGCAGATTCAGCCATTCTTTATGAAAGTCTGGACAGATTAAACAGAAAAGCAGAGTATCAGCATAAAGAAGGTCATGCGGGATCACTTGTTTTTATCGGACAGGGGCTTGGTTCAATTGTCAGTAGTATGTTGTATAAATACTCCGTATATTCGCCTTTTTGGATAAGTGTTGCTTTTATTTTGTTTTCCATTTTACTTGCTTTTAGTTTTCATGAACCTGATAGACTGAAATCAGAGCATGCCTATTCAAAACATGTGTGGAGAAGTATCAAAATAGCCATTACAACTCCCCGTTTGCTCTGGCTAATATTGTATTCTATGCTGATTGGCTTTGCCTTAAGAGTCTCGTTCTGGATGTATCAGCCTTATTTTGTATTAACACAGATAGACATTTTCTGGTATGGATTGATCTTTTTCTTCTTCAATATGGTTGCTGCTTTTTCTTCAAAAGTAATTGGCGCAAGATTCTATGAAAAAAGACCAAGACACATTTTATTAATGCTGGCTTCTCTGATGTGCATATCCTTTATTCTGCCGGCAATCTTCAGGTATCCGTTTATGATTGTGATTTTGGCTTTACAGCAAATTGTCAGAGGTATGAACAGTACAACGACCCGATTTTACATCAATCATCAGGTAAATGATCAGGAAAGAGCAACGATTATATCAGTGGTTAGCCTGGCTGGCAGTCTTGGTTTTGCCATCTTATCACCTTTGGTCGGTTTATCTCTGGATAAAAACGGAACAGTATTTACTTATCTCAGCGTAGGATTCTTGTGTGTTACTTCAACTTTATGTCTCAGTCTGTTCAGAAAATATCAAAAATCAATGAAAAAGAAACAGGCAATCACTAATTGCTAAAGCCTTTTCCTTTCGCCTTATAGACATTAGCTAAAATTTCAGCAACTGCTGCATAGAATTGAACATCAATCGGTTTACCGATCTCAGAAAATTTATAAAGAAGCCGGGCAAGTGGTTTATCTTCAACAATTGGAATGTTATTCTCACGTGCGATTTCTTTTATACGTTCTGCTATGAGCCGTTTGCCTTTAGCTAATACGATTGGCGCATCTGATATGTCTGGATCATACTTAATGGCAATTGCGATATGAGTCGGGTTGGTTATCACAACATCAGCCTGGGGTATATCTTTCATCATCCGTTTTAATGATTCTTCCATCATCAGATTCAATATTTTACGTTTTACCTGAGGATCACCTTCCATTTGCTTAAACTCATCCTTGACTTCTGATTTGGTCATTTTCAATTTTTTGATATAGAGATATTTACTCCAAAAGAAATCCGCAACAGCGAAGAAGATATAAAAAATAAGCAGATAGATAATGACTTTTACGATAAGCTTTAGCAGGTACATGAATATCTGATTGATATCCAGAAATATAAGACCCATAAAACTGTTAATTTCCTTACGAATCACCATCCAGATAATTAGAGATAATATAAATATCTTGATTAAACCTTTTGCCAGCTTTTTAAATCCATCTACAGAAAAGATTTCCTTAAAACCACCTAATTTAATGAAGTCCCATTTCATTTTTAGCTGTTCAGTCGTAAAAATCCAGCCAACTTGAATAATAGAAGAAACAGTTCCAACTATCATTAATATGAACCCTAATGGTCCAACTACCAGCCAGAAATAAATAAAGTACTTTATAACAAGTGTTTGAATATTTTGTATTCCTAAACTCATTGTCAGATTTTCAAATGCATACCGATACATATCTTTGAAAACATGAATCATCAATGGCCCGCCAATTCTTAAAAAAACAAGCAGTATGAGCAAAAAGAATGCCGTATCAACTTCGCTTGATCTGGCAACATTTCCTTTTCTTCTTTGTTCTCCCAACCGCTTACTGGTGGGCTTCTCCGTTTTTTCGGTATCTTCAGCCATTTCCTATTCCATTATCTTCAAGAGAAAAGTATTGGTTTCAGTTACATTTTTAAATAAAAAGCGATAGTTAATATGCCGTACAACATTTATCTGATGATATTTTAGTTTTTTATCCACATTCGTTTCACCCCAGTTGTATGCGGCAAGTGCTAGGCTATAGTTTTGCTTATATTTTTTTAACAGATATATCATATACTCGCCAGATGTTCTGATGTTAATCCATGGTAACCATAATTGCCATTTTTTAATATCCTTATGAAGATATCTGGCTGTATCAAAAGTAATCTGTCCAGGTCCAATTGCACTGGCATATGAATAGGCAAAGCATCGAAAAGAACTCTCAGAGTTTATCTGCCTGTAAAAATAAGTAGAATTGAGGTTTAGCTTTTTACTGTAATAATAAGTAATCACTCGATTGCTTAAAGGATTAAAAAGAACAACGATAACAAAAAGAAGGATAAACTGAAATAAAATCAGTATTTTCTTCATTATTTCTTTCTGGTTTTAATCTTTGCCAGATTGTGTTTGTAACCTGTATTTGACGGAGAAAGTTGTACCGCTTTCTCAAAACAGGATTCTATATCTTTTTTGGGTCTGTTTGCTTTCATCATTGTTATTCCAAGCGTATTGTAAATCATGGCATTATCCGGATCAAGTGCTAAAGCCTCTTCAAATGTTTTGATAGCTTCATTGAATGATTTATTATCCTGATAATCCATACCTTTAAAAAACAATTCTCTGGAACAAACATATTTTTCTCTTTCAGATTCACTTTTGATCCGTTTATAATTTTTCTGGTAAAGTGGAAAATCCGGATGCTCTTTAGAGAGTTTTTTATAACATTCTATCGCCTGATCCCATTTTCTTAAAATCGTATAGGTTTCAGCAATAGTTGTTAGAATCACTTCATTATCCGGATACTGATTGAGTACTTTTTCCAGATAATCAAGTGCCATTTCATGTTTATTCATAGTAATCAGAACTAAGCCCATGTTATACTGATTGATATAATTCGCATTGAGAAGAAGCGCTTTCTGAAAATAATGATAGGCTTTATCTTTTACACCTCTGGAAAGCATACGCTGACCTCTGGTCTGATAGTATTTCTCTTGAAAACGTTTAAAGTAGTCAAAAATCATAAATTCTCCTGTTTCCCTAAATAAAAAAGCCCATTATACTCAGTATAATGGGCTTTAGAATATTAAATCAAGCCGTCTCTTCTGAGAGATGCACTGGCATCTGGCTTACGGCCACGGAATTTTACATATAGGTTCATTGGATGTTCTGTATTTCCCTTTGAAAGAATGTTTTCTCTGAAAGAACGGGCAGTCTCAGGGTTAAAGATACCCTCTTCCAGGAATTTTTCAAAAGCATCTGCATCGAGTACTTCTGCCCATTTGTAGGAATAGTAGCCTGAAGAATAACCGCCGGCAAAGATATGTGAAAAACTGGTTGATGAACACATCCCTTCAACCTTTGGCAGTAAACGAAGTCTATCAAGTGCTTTCTCTTCAAATTCAGGCACATTTTGTACGTCTCTGTTATCCTGTGAAAACCATGCCATATCCAACATACCAAAAGTAAGTTGTCTGATATTGAAGATACCTTTGTTAAATTTCTCTGCTTTTTTAACTTTTTCAATCAAATCTGAAGGGATTAATTCTCCTGTCTGATAATGATAAGCAAACAGTTTGAGTGTTTCCTCTTCGGTGACCCAGTTTTCCATAATCTGGCTTGGTAACTCAACAAAATCCCAATACACATTAGGGCTGGCAAGAGAAGGATAAACACAATCAGATAAAAGACCATGAAGCGCATGACCGAATTCATGGAAAAGCGTTTGAACTTCACCTAATCTGAGTAGAGAAGGAGTTTCAGAAGTAGATGGAGTCATATTGGCAACTATGGAAATAAATGGTCTTACGATCTCACCCTTATGTAAGCCCTGTGAACGGAAGCTGGTCATCCATGCGCCGTCACGTTTGGTTTCTCTTGGGAATAGATCCAGATAAAGTAAACCAACGAACTTATCATTATTTTCAGTGACTTCATAGACTGTTACATCTTTATGATATACAGGAATTTCTGTGTTTTGTTTAAACTGCAGACCATATAGTTTTTCTGCTGTTTTAAACATTCCTTCGATACAGTTTTCCATTTTGAAATATGGTTTCAGCTCTTCTTCATTGAAATCATATTTTTCTTTTTTCATGATTTCAGTGTAGTAAGATGAATCCCATCCCATAAAAGTATCAAGGTTATCAAGACGTTTAGCAAGTGCTTTTAACTCTTCAATTTCTTCTTTTGCTCTTGGATAAGACACATTATAGATCTTTTCAAGGAATTCTTTGACGGTTTCAATATTTTCAGCCATTCTTTCCTGTAAAACATAATCTGCATGAGTTTTATAACCTAAGAGTTCAGCTCTTTCCTGTTTCAGCGTGATAATTTGTTTAATAATATCCTGATTATCAAATTCATCGTTAAACGCTTTTTTACCTGATGCACGGGATATGGTTTCTCTTAACTGGCGATTTTTTGCATAGCTCATCACAGGGATGATTGATGGGGCTTGTAAGTTAAATGCCCATTTTTCTGCTTCACCTTTTTTTACTGCCAGATCTTTAGCTGCCTGTTTAGCAGTTTCTGGTAATCCGTCCAATTCTTCTTCGCTGTTTACAAAGTGTATAAAAGCATTAGTAGAATTTAATACATTACGAGAGAAGTTAGGAGAGAGTACAGAAAGTTCCTGGTCGATCTGTTCAAGTCTTTTTTTCTTTTCAGGATCTAACAATGCACCGTTTCTGATAAAACGTTTATAAAGTGTATCCAGTAATCTTTTTTGTTCAGCATTCAAATCTTCCTGATGTTCGTAAACATGCTTCACTTTTTCAAACAGGACATCATCGAGGAATACTTCTGATGCCAAAGTTGCTAATTTTGGAGAGATTTCATTGGCTAATTGTTTGAATTCATCATCAGATTCAGCAGAAAGTAAGTTGAAAAAAATACCGCCAACTATGCCTAAGTCTTCTTCGCCGGTTTCAAGTGCTAACACGGTATTATCAAAAGTAGGGGTTTCATTATTTTCTTTAACTTTTTTCATGTTTTCACGGGCAATTTCAAGGCTTTTATCAATTGCCGGTAAAAAATGTTCTGTTTTAATTAAATGAAAAGGGATTGCCTCAAAAGGCGTATTCCACTTTTCAAAGAATGGATTTTGGCTCATTCATGCTCCTTTTATTTCTAAAATAATCTTTTTTTTTCAGCAAGCAGGATGCTTGCAGTACGAGTTTATTTCTTAGGGTTGATTTCCAGTAACTGAACTTCAAATTTTAAGGTTGCTTTTGGAGGAATCACTCCGCCAGCACCTCTATCACCATAAGCCATGTCTGAAGGGATTGTCAGCATTCTGACTTCACCAATTTTCATACCATCAACACCCTGATCCCAGCCTTTAATCACCATGCCGGCACCTAATTTAAAATCAAATGGCTGATTGCGATCTTTTGAACTGTCAAATTTCTTACCATCCAAGAGCCAACCAGTGTAGTGAACTCTTACTAAATCACCTTTTTTACATGCTTCGCCATTACCTTTTGTTGTAATTTCATACGTTAATCCGGATTCCATTTTTACTATTTTTCCTTTCGCTAATAAATTGCTCATTGCCAGTATACTGATTAGAATAATCAGCATAATCGTTTTTGTCTTCTTCATTCTTTCCTCCACTTTATGGTTTTATTTATTGACATTCTGATAATATATTCAAAAATATCTATATGATTAAGATGCTCTGTTCCCATAAAAATAAAGCTTTAAAATTAGTAAAGATTTTTTTTAAAACTGAAAAAATAAATGTAGCTTTTTGTTTTTTTTTATACTAATAGGTTAATAAAGAAGAAAGGAGAGACAGGATGAAAACCAGTCAAAGTAGTCAATCTGAAGAATTCTGCAGTCTGATCTTTGATAATAAAGCCCTGATTATTAAAATTGTCAGATTATATGCACATACCGATTCAGATAAGGCTGATCTTGAGCAGGAAATTCTCTTGCAACTCTGGAAATCATACCCTGGTTTTAAAGGTTTATCTAAAATCGAAACCTGGATGTACAGAGTTGCCTTGAATACAGCTATCTTTAATATTAAAAAAAGACAAAACCTCTTTAATCTGACCAAAAAGCTCCATAACGAAGCAACTGTTTTTGAGTATCAGGATAAATTGGATGAAACAGATCAGTGGGAACTGGTTAAAAATGGGATTTCTAGTTTATCGGATATTGATAAGGCAATTGTACATCTGTATCTGGAAGGTAAACCCTATGCTGAAATTGCAGTCATTCTGGGTTTTACAGAAAAGAATTTTAATGTTCGGATGTGTCGTATCAGAAAAAAACTGAAACATTATATTGAAATTATTCTTCAGGAGGAATCATGTTAGAAGAAAAGAAAATACTCATGGACAAAATTGAACATGTAATTAACCAGAAACCCTGTCTGGCAAGCAGATATTTTAACAAAGGAATTATTACTTACCTATACCTTTCAATTCTGAATATTGGTCTTTCGTTGTTTATGGCATGGACATACAGAGACTTTCCTTATACTTTTTGGACTGCGGTCGGATTATGTATCTTTTCTTTTGTTTTTCTTTTATTGTCACTTTTTATCAGAAAAGAAGTCAATCAGATATATGATTTTAATCAACCCGTTGCTAACCTGATTCAAAAACATCTGGATTTCTTTAAAAAAGAATACCAACTCATGATGTACCTTAAACCCTTAGCTTACATCATAATGTCGGTAAGTATAACAACCATCATGGATTTTGAGAACAGAGAATACCTGATTAATAATAAATGGATGTATTTTCTAATCTATCTCTTCGTTTACATTTTCATCATCATTCAAGACAGACTTTTCAGTGCATATAATTCAGCAGAATATATTCATTATCTGAAAAGCCTGGATTCGGAAAATAAAGCTTATGATTTTGATGCGTACAAAAAACGTTCTTTGATTTATCGTATTGTTTTGATTATGTTATTTTTGGCGATCTTGTTAAGCGGAGCATTCACTTATAATTTTGTTTACTCTCATTAAAGCATCCTTCCCCCCAAAAAAAAAGAGAAGTCAGACAATATGTCAGAGTTCTCTTTTTTGTAAAGAAAGAATCAAGATACAGGATTATCGTCACTTGAACCTATATTCTACAGAGG
Source organism: Candidatus Cloacimonadota bacterium (assembly GCA_029564175.1). Classification (GTDB taxonomy): domain Bacteria; phylum Cloacimonadota; class Cloacimonadia; order Cloacimonadales; family WRIO01; genus JAGOCT01. The sequence goes on along the minus strand of JAKQQL010000039.1, from coordinate 11,645 downwards.
ATTATAGAGGTGGATATTCAGGTTTAACCAGTAATCACTTAACTCATTGATTGAGTATTGGAGTTTATTGAAATCCATAGGTTTAACCAGATAGCTGTTTGCATGATTGTTGTATGCATTTAATATATCACGATGTTCATCAGACGATGAGAATACAATCACAGGAATAATACATAAAGTTTTTGAGTTTTTTATCATAGACAAGACCTCAATCCCATCATGTTTAGGTAGTCTGAGATCAAGCAAAATCATTCGGGGATAACGTGATTTATTATTCTCAATAGATGAAAGATAATCAATTGCTTTTTCTCCATCATTTAAACGACTGATATTTAAATGGGGTTGTTTGTTTTTTAAAGCTCTTACAATTAGTTCTGCATGATCATCATTATCTTCAATGATGATAACTTCATTTTGAATCGTTTTCATTTTTTACCTCTTTGCGACCTGAAAAAGAATTTAAAAACAGTCCCCTGGTTCAAAGCTGACTGTTCAACCCAAATTTTCCCCTGATAAAGTTCAACTATTTTTTTTACTCTTGCCAAACCAATACCTGTTCCAGGCGTATTTTGGTTTAGTTTTTCAAATAAAACGAATATTTTTTCATGATACTTTGGATCGATCCCAATACCATTATCTTTATACGAGTATATGATATTGTTTTCCTTTTTCTCATAGCTGATTTTTATGTAGGGAGATACCTTCTCTTTTCTATATTTGATAGAATTTTCAATCAAATTTTGCCATACTTCTCTAATTCGGTTCTTATCTGCATATATTGCAGGCATCGCATTGGGATAGTCAAGAGTTGCATTTGAATTGTTAATAATACCTGCCAGGCTATTTTCCAACTCGTTCAACACTTCATCCATGCGAAATTCTTCAGGTTCTCTTACAACTCTGCCAATTCTTGACAGCTGAAGTAAATCTTCCAGTAAGTATTGCATTTTTTCAGCTGCTCCCATAACTTTTTTACAGTCTCCAGCAAATTGTTCTGGATCATTATTTGCATAATCTCTTTCAATGAAATTCATAAAGCCTTTAATAGTTATCAATGGACTTTTTAAATCATGAGAGACAGTGTAAATAAAACTTTCCATTTCGTTGTTCTTAATTTTTAGTTCCTGCATTTGATGTTTAATCAGTTTTTCCTGTCTTTTGATTTCTGTAACATCCTGAACAGCACCAATAATACCAGTAATATGTTTGTCCAAATCAGATACAGATGCTTTAGAAACCAGTATATTTTTTTCAAAACCATGGGCATCTATAATTAACGCTTCATAATTAACGGCATCCAGCTCTCCTTCGATCAATTTCTGATCGTAACAAAGATGCTTTTCTGTATCCTTATAATGCTGGAAATCCTGAGAATAATGTCCAATCACTTTTTCTTTATCAATTCCAAGCAAATTTTCAAAAGCCAGATTACACAGCTTGAATCTATTTTCAGCATCTTTATAAAACACTGGTATTGGAATTGTTTCAATAAACGTTTTTAAAAAAAGGATATGTTCCTTATTAATAACCTCTAAACGTATTCTTTTTTTTATCTCAAACAAGACAAGAATCAAGCTGCCTAAAACCACAGAAAACACCATTATAAAAAACCAAAGCCATAATCGGTTAATCTGATAAGCATAAACTGGCTTATTAATGATTTTTGAACCCTTAGGTAAATCTCGTAAACTGATATTATATTTTTTTAACTGATGATAATCAAACATATACTCATTCGGACTCTCTGTTACGATCGGAATTGTTCTTGTTGTTTCACCATTAAGTATTCTGAATGCAATTTCACCAGCCTTTTCTCCCTGAGCTCTTGAGCTGACTAATTTTCCACCTAAAATACCTGATCCTAGCCAAAAATCCCAAAAACTGATTATTGGAACATCTGTGTTTTTTGAAATCATCTCTCCTGCTTTTTGAATAGGGGTAATTGTTTTTTTGTATTTATCAAAAAGTGGGGATATGATAAAAATCGCAGATTGTTTATCCAGTTTTTTTGCATGCTCACACAATTGGTCAATATTAAATGAATCTGTAAAATATATCTTTATCTTTTTATCGACAGATTCCAGATCTTTGATTAAAATCGCTTTATTGATTTGATAAAGCTGTGACCCATCACCATAAACATAGATTTTTTTAGTATCTGGTAAAAGTTTAAGAAGCGTTTGAGTGGTTTCCAGTACGTTGATTTTTTCATTTATACCAGTAGCATTCATGATGTTTTCTTGTATTTCACGTTCAGAATAATTATTCACTCCGCAAAAGACAACTGGTTTGCCCAAAAACATATCATCATAGTAGTTTTTAACAAAAGAATAAGCCGCATCATCAGCTGTCATTATCAAATCAAAGTAAACTGAAGCATATTTTTTTTTAAAAAAGTCAGCAAAATCTTCTTTATCAAATGGGATACGCATCACATCTAGTTGTTCGTGGTATATTTTTAAATCAAAAGAGGATTCTTCAATTTTTGATACCATCCCCTGAACGATCTGGTCTTCCCATAAATATCCTTCATGATATGAAGAAAGAATCAGTACATTCCGTTCTTTACCTGCAGAAAATAAAGAACTTAAACACAGGCTAAGCCAGCACAAAAGGAATATTCTCTTCATTCACCCCTCACTTTAAAATTACGATACTTATATTTATGTAAAAATTCAAGTACTTTTTTAAATCAACTTCATATTTTTTAAAATTATCAATACAATTAAAAAAACTGCTGACCAATAGTCAGCAGTTTTTTTTGTTTATCTGATAAAGAGTAATTTACTGAAATAAGGCATTTGAAAAATCCTGAGGATCAAAATCTCTCAGATCTTCAATCGCTTCTCCTACGCCTACCAGTTTAACAGGAATGTTTAGTTGCCGTTTGATACTAATGACAATCCCCCCTTTTGCTGTGCCATCTAACTTTGAAAGAACTAAACCAGTGAGTTTTGTAGCTTCATTAAAAAATTTAGCCTGAGAAATTGCGTTTTGGCCTGTAGTAGCATCAACAACCAACAGGGTCTCATGAGGTGCTTCAGGATAGATTTTCTGTATCGTTCTGTGTATTTTTGCCAATTCATTCATTAGATTAACTTTATTGTGTTGTCTGCCAGCTGTGTCAATCAATACGACATCAATATCGTGTTTTGTGGCATAATTTAAACCATCATAGACAACCGATGAGGGGTCTGCACCGTGTTGTGTCTTGAAGATAGGTATTGATGAGCGTTCTGCCCATATTGTTAACTGTTCGATAGCAGCAGCTCTGAAAGTATCAGCTGCAATCAGCATCACCTTTTTACCTTCTTTTTTCAATTTATTGGCAAACTTGCCAATTGTAGTTGTTTTACCAGTACCATTTACTCCCACTATCAGGACGATAGAAGGTTTATTTGCTTCAAAATGAAATGGTTTATCAAAATTTTCATAATCTTCCATCATGATATCATGAATAATTTTTTCTATATATTGTTGTACTTCAGATGCTTCTGTAACGTTATTAAGGCGTAAGCTTACTCTCAATTTTTCGATAATTTCCATAGACAGTTCAGCTCCGACATCAGCCTGTATCAAAATTTCTTCGAGATCTTCCATCAATTCTTCATCAACTTTTGTTCTAAGACTCAAAGCTTCAGCAATTTTTCCGACAAAACTGTTTCTGGTTTTTGCTAACTTTTCTTTTAATGATTTAAACAGATTTAACATAACCAATCCTTTAATTGTTTATTGAGGGGTAGATTTAAGCAGATTTACATGACTTCTGCCTAAATCAACACCTTAAAATCAGAGAGGCACAGGATAATTAAAATCGATAGCAATAAAAAGATACCCCTCTGAATGAGGGGTAAAATTTTATTTTAAGACATTATGCCTGAGTATTTTCCTGAGTAACGGTTTCTTTATTAAAATATAAAGCGATACGAGATTTACGTCTGGAAGCGGTGCGTGGATGAATGATACCTTTTTTTGCTGCTTTGTCAAGCTGAGAATAAACTTTTTCCAATAACTGTGATTTTTCTTCTATTGAAATGTCTGAATGCATTTTTTTAGAAAGTGTTTTTAAAGTGCTTTTTACATAGTTGTTACGTGCAAGACGTTTTGCATTTTGTCTTAAACGTTTGATTGGTGACTTATGACATGGCATAATTGAATTGTTCCTCCATTTTTTTATAAATTTAAGGTAAAAGAATACTTAGGCGCTTTTTTTGTCAATTACTATTTTTTAAATTTTGAAAAAAACTTTTAAACCTATATTTTATTAAGTTTTTTAAAGATGCTTCTACTTTTTAAAAAAAGAATAATAATCAATCAGACAAAAAATTACAACATCTGCCTGAAAAATGTGAGTTTACGAATCACTCATTTCTTTCCAGTTTAATATGGTATAACAATTGCATTTCTAATATTCTAAAAATGAAAGGCAGGCGCTATATGAAACGTATTCTCATTTTCACAGTATTCATGATAACAACTGTAATCTCTTTTGCACAAGGGATTGACCCACTTTGGCTTAATGCTGTGAATATCGCCAGGAAAAATAATCAGTTTGTACCAGGCAAAACATTATATCAATCCGATATGAAGAATCCTAAAGACAAAGAAGATAATATGATTGTTCTTGTTGAGCTTAAACATCAGAAAAAGGGAAAAGACGACATTGAAACAGTGATTATTAGTGCTAAGAAAAACAATAAAGCGCTTAATCCGGAAGAATTAAAAGAATTGGATAAAATTAAAGAACAAGATTTTAAACCAAAAAAAAAGAAGGTATTTTTCTGACGACTGACCCTAAGAAGATAAAAGTTAAAGCGACAAATCAAAAGAAAAATATCAATGGTTTTATATGCAAAGGCTTTGATTTTGAATACAAAGGTAAAGATGAAAAAGGCAAAGAATTGATTTACAAGGGGATTGCCTGGCTGGAAGAAGAATGCGGTGCACCGCTGATGATTGATTTTACCTTTAAAAAACTTCCAATGTTTGTCAAGTCTCTCAATATTGAAAATCACTATTCTCTAGATAAAGATAACTTAATCTGGCACAGTACCATGGTTAAAACCAATGTTGAGGCTTCATTCTTTGGAAAAAAGATATTAAACGAAACTTTATTGAAATTCTCCAATCACTGGAAACTGATGTAAGCGTAATTGAAGAATATGTCATATAATACTAAAATAAGCCTCTCTTGCGAGAGGCTTATTTTTTTATCAGAGAATAACTATTTACTGCCTAAGGTAGCAACCATAACTGCTTTGATGGTATGCATTCTGTTTTCAGCTTCATCAAAGACAACGGATTGTTTTGATTCAAATACTTCTTCAGTCACTTCCATTTCAGGGATACCGAATTTTTCTTTGATTTGCTTTCCAATTTTTGTTTCATCATTGTGGAAAGCAGGTAAGCAATGCATAAAGATCGTTTCTTTTTTACCGGTTAAATCCATCATTTTTCTGTTAACCTGATATGGAGTTAACAATTTGATTCTTTCTTCCCATACATGATCTGGTTCACCCATTGATACCCATACATCAGTATAGATTGCATCACAGTCTTTAACGCCAATAGCAATATCATCGGTTAAAGTGATTTTTGCACCGGTTTCGTTAGCAACTTCCTGGCATTTAGCAACTAATTCAGCTTCAGGGAACAATGTATTAGGCGCAACGATTCTGAAATCCATACCCATTTTAACTGCACCGATCATCAATGCATTTGCCATGTTATTACGGCCGTCACCCGCATAAGCAAAAACCACTTCATTTAATGGTTTGTTGATATGTTCCATAATGGTTAAGAAGTCAGCTAAAATCTGAGTTGGATGATCTTCAGTTGTTAAACCATTCCAAACAGGTACGCCTGCATATTCAGCCAGTTCTTCAACGATAGACTGAGCAAAACCGCGATATTCGATTCCATCATACATACGACCTAAAACACGAGCAGTATCTTTTACAGATTCTTTACTGCCAAACTGGCTTCCGGATGGTCCGAGATAAGTCACATGAGCACCCTGATCAAGCGCAGCAACTTCAAAAGCACAACGGGTACGAGTAGAATCTTTTTCAAAGATAAGCGCAATGTTCTTACCTTTTAACATTGGTTGTTCTGTACCTGCATATTTTGCTTTTTTTAAATCAGCGGATAAGTCTAATAAGTATTTGATTTCTTTTGGACTGAAGTCCATTAATGTGAGGAAATGACGATTTCTTAAGTTGAAAGCCATGTTAAACTCCTTATGCTTTGTTTAATGATTGCCAATTTATATAGTCCTGATTTTTAAATCAAGTGTTTTTTTAAATAAAAGAAAGATGCGCTTTTATATGGCTTTTAATGAGCAGATGATTCATCAGAAAATGGCTTACACTTTGACTATTTAATCTAGCATTCTCCGTTACAGAGTTTCCAGATTTCAATCGTAATACCTTCGATCTCAATAAATTCATTGGGTTCATCTGCTGACCAGTTTTGTTTTTTATTTTTCCTTGAAAGCCATTATAATTATTGATCTACTTATTGTCATAATTATTTTAAATCAAATTAAAAAATGCAGAATCTGTTATCTTCTGTTTTATCTTTGACTGTAAAGAGTAATCAATCCGTTTAAAGCAGTGTTACCGGATCGACATCCAGATTGACTTTTACCTTACTATGAAACTTCATTTTCTCCTCCATTTCTTCTAATACAACCCGCATAATAGCCACAGCAGGGGCTTTAATCACCAGATGGAAACGGTATCGGTTGTTAATCTTTGGCAATGGAGCAGGTGTGAAGCCTAACATTCTAACTTCTTCAGACAGGTATTTCTGTTTAAGTTCGTTTAAAATTGGCTTATTAAACTGAATATCTTTCTCTAATTGTTGCAAATCCACAGAACTAATCAGAATTCTTGCCATTCTGGACCAGGGTGGGTAGAGCAATTCATGCCGGTTACTGAGTTCCTGCTCGGCAAAGGGAACAAAATCCTGTCTGGAAGAAAATACTAAACTGTAATGCTGAGGATTATAGGTTTGAATGACCACTTCACCAGCCTTCTCCCCTCTTCCTGAACGCCCGGCGACCTGAGTCATCAATTGAAAAGTACGCTCAGCGGAGCGGAAGTCTGGCACATTGAGCGTTACTTCTGCAGAAACCACACCAACCAATGTTACATTGGGAAAGTCAAGCCCTTTGGATATCATCTGAGTGCCCAGCAAAATATCGATATGCCCTTTTCTCATCGAGTGAAACATAGATTCATAGGCATCCTTTTTCTTGGAAGTATCGCTATCCATTCGCAGGATTCGGGCTTCCGGAAAAGTCATTTTCAGCCAGGTTTCAATTTGTTCAGTACCTGCTGAACCGTAGGAAAAGAGGTAAGATCCGCATGTGGGGCATTTTCGTGGGGATCTTTCTTTTTTACCACAATAGTGACAGACTAATTCATCATCGTTTTTATGATAGTTCATACTGATATCACATTCTGAACATTTAAACAATTCTCCACATTTCAGGCACTGAATAAATGATGAATAGCCCCGTCTGTTTTGAAACAGAATAATTTGTTCTTTTCGTTCCAGACATTCAAGTATTTTATCTCTCAGATAATCAGAGATAAGTGTTTGTGGTGCTTCTTCTTTCATGTCAACAATATGTACTTTGGGCAATTTTGCCGTATAAGGTCTTTCATTCAGAGTACAGAGTTCATATTTACCAGACTGGGCATTATGCCAGCTTTCCAGAGATGGGGTCGCACTACCGAGAACACAAACACAATCATTGATCTTCGCTCTCATAACAGCCACATCCCTGCCCTGATAAGCAGGTCGGTTATCCTGTTTGTAGCTGGTTTCATGTTCTTCATCCACGATAATCAGCCCAATATCAGATAAGGGTGCAAATATTGCACTTCTGGCACCAATAACAATCCGGCATTGTCGGCTTTTGATTTTTTTCCACTGATTAAAACGCTGTCTGTCATTTAAACTGCTGTGCAATACTGCGATATCTTCGCCAAATACATGGTAGAATTTTTCAACCATCTGTGGCGTTAGTGATATTTCTGGTACCAGCATCAGTACATTTTTCCCCTTTTTTAAGGCTTCCATAATCAGTTCGATATAGATTTCCGTCTTACCACTGCCGGTAATACCAAAAATCAGATAAGGTTTAAAGACCTGATTTATCACATCGGGTAATATGAGGTTAATCGCATCTTTTTGCTGTTGAGTTAAAATAATATGTCTTGTTTTCCGTTCAGAAGGGAAAGGATAAGGGTCATCCTGTATCTTTTTAGGTATAATTTCTATGAGACCTTTTTGTCTCAAAGCCTTAATGATGCTGTAAGAGATTGCCTCCGCTACTTTAGCCAGAGGAAAATCATTTCCAAACGAAGTAATTATATCATACGCTTCCTGTTGTTTGTCTGTTAGTTTAGGGATATCATTTGAATCTGAAGACTTCAGTATGATAAAATTAGCTGTTTTTGCTTTGACCTTTTCATCAAACTGACGCAACACTTCAATTATCTGCCGTTCTTCAAGCCACTCCGACCAGTAAAAAAAATGATCTATTTTTACTTTTTTTCTCAGCTCGTTAATATCCATCCATTCGTCATCTGTTTTGTTAATACAGGTAAGCTGACCGTTTTTTTTATATTCTTTTAAAGTGCTGATAATCTGACAGACAGCTTGAAATTCTTCCTGATAAGCAGGTTTCTCTGTTTGCAGTATTTTCACAAGCTCAGATTCTTCTATTTCTTGCTTTAAACGTAATTGTAACTGAACCTGAAGATTCATCGACATCGGCAACATGGTATCGAGAATTATTCCTGGATTTACACGGTAATAGGTACTCATCCACCTGGTCAGCTCAATCAGATCGTCATTTACAGCTGGTTCGGCATCTACGACTTCAATGATTTTTTTGTAACGAACAGAGGGTTTAATCTCATTTTCAGGAATTTCCTGCCACACGATTCCGGTCATAATCTGACGACCCATACTGACTATTACCCGTATTCCAGGTTTCAGTCTGCTGTCTGAACTGTATGTCAGATCGATATTGATATTAACTGCCAATGCGATATGATAATAATACATAATCTCTTTCTTTTAGCCTTTTGTTTTAAAGTTTCAAAACAGCTTCTTTTTGTCAAATTGAAAGAATAACTTTTAAGATTTCGTGGCAATTCTTAAGTAAATAACATTACATTTGAGAGTTTCTTAATTATTCATAATTTTATACAATGAACACCCTAAAACTTACTGTATTGATTGATGTTATACGATTCACTTCTTCTTTAAAATCTATACAAATCTCTTTTGATTCTCTTATCTATCCTGTAGAAAACTCATTTTTAATCTGCTGACTGATTCTTACTCACTTCTTGCTTAAAGTCTTGTAAACGTGTTTTTCAAATAGAAACGGAAGAAGAATGAAGGAGGATAGAAGCAAGTTTGAAAGAGAGAGGTAATAGGAAAAATATCTAACATGAGAGTTTTGAATTAGTCGTTAATGTCTTGTTTAAAACTAAAAACAGATGAAGTTAAAGTCTATTTTAAAAAAGACTTCGTTCTTATGCCTTTTTTGGAGCTAGTTCAAAACATAAAATCCTTAAAATCAGCGTAATCCGTGTCTAAAAATCTTTTCCTTTCTAATTCAAAGCGCTCAACATTTATACCTGCATTCCTGCTTGACAATATTTTGATTATTTGTAATAATGTCCTAAGGAGAGATTATGGAAAAGATAAAGAGAATTCCTTATGGCGTTAGTGATTTTGAAGTGGTTAACAGTAAAAGCGAATACTATGTCGATAAGACAATGTTTATCCCCGAAATTGAGAAAACAAAATATGTCTTTCTCATCAGACCCAGACGTTTTGGTAAATCTCTTTTTTTAAGTACATTGCAATCATACTATGATCTTAAATATAAAGACCGCTTTGAAGAACTTTTCAGAGAAACCTGGATTCTTAACAATCCAACAGATGAAAGAGGAAAATACTTAGCCTTATATTTTAATTTCTCTGCCGTTTTGAAAGATAAAGACAAAGTACAGGATGATTTTAACAAATACTGCCTGATCGTATTGGATAAATTTATTTATAAATACAGAGATTATCTGCCTCAAAGACTTCATGAAAAAATAGCTTTAGTTAATACAGCTCATGATAAATTACACATTATCTCAACTGAGCTGGCTGAAGAACCATATAAAATCTACCTTTTCATAGATGAATATGACAATTTTACCAACACCTTACTCACGGATTTTGGTGAGGGAGAGTACAAAAGAATCACGCGTCAGGCAGGCTATTTTAAGCAATTTTTTACCAATCTGAAATTACTCACTTCTGGCACAGGTTCAGGTCTTGCCAGAATGTTCATAACCGGAGTTTCTCCTGTAACGATGGATGATGTTACCAGTGGGTTTAATATTGGGGATAATATATCGACTGACCTTGCCTTTAATGATTTGTTAGGTTTTACAGAAAATGATATTAGTGATATTTTAGACTATTATATCTCTGTTGGAGAGCTAAAGATTGACAAAGTAGAAGCCAAAACTATTATCAAAAAATGGTATGATAATTACATTTTCTCAACCGAAGCAACTGAAAGTGTTCACAACTCTGATGCAATTTTATATTTTGTAAACAAGTCCATCCGTTCTAAAAAGATACCAGATAATCTCATTGACGACAACCTCCGTATGGACTATGGCAAATTGCAATATCTTATCATTCAGGATAAAGCCCTTAATGGCAACTTCAAACGCCTGACAGAAATTATCAATAACGGAGGAATCCCCTCTGAGATTAAGAAAAGCTTTCCATTTGATCAAATTACCCAACAGGATAATTTTATCTCACTCCTTTACTTTTTTGGCTTACTTAGTTTTTCAGGACGATATTTATATGGGTTACCATTTCTGCATATCCCCAATGAAACGATTAAGCAAATGGTATTTGAATATATCAGACGCTCCTTTGAAAATGCTTACGGATATTCAGTTGAAATGTATGAATTACTACTTTTGGTAAGAGATATGGCTTATTTTGGAAACTTTAAACCTGCATTTGGATTTGTAGAAAACCAAATTAAAAAGCAAAGTTCGCTAAGAGACTTTATTGACGGAGAAGCTTTTGTAAAAGCGTTTTACCTTTCTTACTTAAACATCTATGACTTCTATATCTCAGCATCCGAAGAAGAGATGAACAAAGGCTATGCTGACCTGATCATGAAGCCCTTTTACATTAAATACAAAGATATCAAATTTGCTTATCTGATTGAGCTCAAGTACATACCCCGAAGTATAAAAGACAATGATCTGGAAAAAGCCCTGCAACAAAAGATTAATGAAGCTTCAAAACAGCTTGGTCAATATGCAGAAGATGAATATGAACGCCAAATGCTGGGTTTGCCACCTTACGGGATGGTCAGCCTGAAAAAAGTGATTGTCGTCTTTCACGGCTGGGAGCTGGCTTACTGCGAAGAGATTTGACAATTATATTCAATAATAACTCATCTTTCCGACATGTAAGTCCTTGATAAATTTATTTAAAAACAGACACACTATCATGATAACTTTCATATTTTAAGTATGTTATGCAATTTCTTTATTTTGATACAATTCTGCTTCAACGATTTTATCTTCATA
>JAKQQL010000038.1:0-1240 GCA_029564175.1 Candidatus Cloacimonadota bacterium | reverse complement strand
AATGGATTTAAACCTTTTGTATCAATATATTCTACTTTTATGCAGAGAGCTGTTGACCAGATTATTCATGATGTTGCATTGATGAATTTACCGGTTAAACTTCTGATAGATAGAGCAGGTATTGTTGGAGATGATGGAGAAACACATCATGGGCTATTTGATATAGGAATTATACGGATGATCCCAAATTTCGTTTTGCTTTCACCCACTAATGGAAATGAGCTAAGGGACATGATACACTATGCATCCATTTATAATAATGGCCCTATAGCTATACGGTATCCTCGCGGGGGCGATGATAAATACGTTCATTCTGCAAATAGTGAGTTGATAAAATTACCACTTTTGAAAGCATATTATAAATCCATACAGCCAATGATTGCGTTATTCGCTGTTGGAGATATGATAAAACTTGCCACTGAAGTTCATATGAAATTGAATGAACACGATGTAAAGTCTTCAGTATATGGAATATTGTCCTTAAAACCATTGCCCATTAAGCAGATTGAAATCATTTTACAGAATATTCCCTATTATACTGTTTTTGAGAATTGTTATACAAGTGGTGGCATTTCAGAGTACCTGAATTCTCAGATTAACTGTTCATTGCGTTATAAAAATATATATAATGTTGCTTTTCCAGACAATTTTATACCTCACGGAAGAGTATCAGAATTGTTTGAACATTATAGTATGGATTCTGATTCAATTACTAATAAAATTATCAATTTAATACATACAGAGAAAGTTTCAAATGTCAAAAAATCGCTTAGATCAATATCTTCTTCAAAATGAAATCTGTGTATCACGCGAAAAAGCTAAAAATTTAATACTTGCAGGATGTGTTAGTGTTAATGGGCAGGTTGTAATAAAACCATCGTTTCTTATTAGTGAACATGATACCATTTCATTATTGCAAGCATCGCAAAGATTTGTAAGCAGAGGTGGAGAAAAATTACAACGAGCTCTTGAATTTTTTGACATCAATATTTCTAACAGGATTGTTTTAGATTTGGGTTCATCAACAGGAGGATTTGTGGATTGTCTGTTGAAGAATGGAGCAAGAAAAGTATATGCAGTCGATGTGGGTTATGGACAGTTGGATTATTCGCTTAGAATTAATGCAAATGTTGTTGTTATGGAACGCCATAATGCTCGCTATTTAACAAAAGATGATTTCCCTGATAGCATTGATTTTATAACTGCGGATCTCTCGTTTATTTCTATCGCTAAAGTTATG
>JAKQQL010000022.1:0-2070 GCA_029564175.1 Candidatus Cloacimonadota bacterium | reverse complement strand
ATATTTTCAGAGATCTGTTAGGAAAAATTGAAAATCCCGGGAAAACATTAATTTGAAAAGAAATTAAACGGAACTATTCCTGGCAAATGAAGTCGTATATATGAAATTTTTAAAAAAAGATGAGTTTTCTTTCTGACACTAATTATGTACTGTTAAAAAAAATGTTGCTCTATCCTGTTGTTTAATGATTTTTTCAAATTCACTTGTTAGTAATTCGAAGCATTCTTTTAATATCCGTTGCACTAACGAACTATCAACTATCTCATTTTTACCGTAATTATCAATAACATATGAGCTAAGCAAATTCCAGTATTTATTACTATATGAAAAATCTGGAAGAACAATGCGATAACCTGAAACATTGATAAATGGCATGATTTATTTTCTGATGATTTGACTAAACAATGAGTTCATTGATTCCAGTACCATCGCTTCTGGTTAAAGTTATACTTAATCCACTCAGTTTTCTGGGATCCTTTCAAGTCAATTTCGGGAAAATATATTAATAATCCAAAATGCTTATCTTTCACTTCTTCCTGATATATTGACTGATACTTGTTAAAATTCTTGATCATGAAGTTATAAAGCAGCATGAGTTTTGTAAATAGGATCTCCCAATCATCATATTTAATTCCACTGAGTTTGTAATGCTTATTTTCGTCCTTATTAGTCAGATTAATTGTATCATACAAAAAATAATACTGCGAATGAGCAACTGCATTTCTTATCTGATTAGAATATATTTCATCAATTAGTTTGTAAAACAAAGGGCAAATGGATTCAAGCGGTTTTTGTATATCATCCTTGATTAAGTTCCTTCGATCATTAAAAACTTTTTGTGAGTACTCCCAATAATATGGTTTGGCCTGTGCTAATTTTGCGAGATTTGATAACCTTCTCAATATCAAATCTGTTTCCCAAAATTTCATATATAACAGAAGCTGAAAATCACGATAAAAATCAAAAAAGGATTCTCTTGTTTTTTCATCATTAAATTCCTTGAAAAACTCCTTTCTCGATTTTATCCCATTTCTATAGTAATTTATGAACTGATAGAAGGTATCATATCTGAGACCAATAAAATCGGGGCCAATATGGTAAGGGGTAATTTTTAATCGTTTAAGTGTAGCTTCATCATATTCCTTTTTTAATCCATTTTCGAGTACCAATAAAAGATCATTTTCATTTACCTGATTCTGGTATGCTGAATCATAAAGCTGATCAACAGCAGCTGCAACTTCATCTTTGTACTTATTTATGGTTTCTTCGAAAAGCATAAATCTCAATTATTCCATCAACGTCTTTACTAAACAATCCCTTAAATCCGAATAATACTGGATATTGATTTTGGTAATCATGTCATCTGATAATTCGTTTAGTTGCTTTCGTGCATTCAGAGGGATGAGTAGGGTAGTGGCTCCTTTTTCAATGGCTATTTCAGCAATATTCACTGCACCATAAACCATATCAAGAGATCCGCCAAGATTCAATTGACCGACAATAACCAGTCCCCCTTTGGTGTTTTTTTTAAGAATTGAACTGCACATGGCCATCAATACTGCCATACCGGTTCCATTACCACTTTTTGAGGCATCGAATGCACGCAATTGAACCGAAAATTCATGCGACCGGGGATCTCTGTCTCCTATTAGTTCTTTACACTTGCTGTAAAGGTTCTGTTCGGCATATCGGACACTTTCCTGAAATTGTGGTGGTACAGGTCTGTTAAGAATTTTTACTCCGGTACCCGGCCCTGAATTTACTTCAATCCGGTATAATCCGCAATGCTCTTCCGACCCGCCTGCATTAATTGCCCATACCTGACCAGGTGGCAGTGGATCTTCGGTAATTGTGCTTTCACTATGTATTTCTGGAGTAGTGACAAATGTTTCAACGCCATTTTCTCCAATACGATAACTGAAATGAGTATTACGGAATTCGGCAGAACCGATACGTTTCTGCTGCTCTTTAACCCTTCTCCTATACTCAAGTGATACTTTTATTGCCCATTCCAGCAGTTCATCCGTCACCGGAATTTCAGGGTTTGGCTGCATCAATTTGAGCAGTCCA
>JAKQQL010000017.1:0-7544 GCA_029564175.1 Candidatus Cloacimonadota bacterium | reverse complement strand
TGTTTCAAATTGAAAAACTTACTCTCGCAAAGGGCGCAAAGAAAAATGGGTGCCTAAAGCGGTTAAAATGACTGGTACGTGATAAAATTCCCCTCCGATGGAGGGGTGCCCCTTTGGGGCGGGGTGGTAAGTTCGCTTAGTTGTAGCGCAAGCAACCTGCTTGCGAATGTAAATTTTTCATGCTTTCGTGGTGATTCAAACAGTGTTTCATGCGGAGAAGATTGTATCAAAATCAACTGCTCTTGACAGGAATTTGTACTCATTCATCATTTATCATTCACAATTCATAATTAAACGTACCACCCCGTCACTTCGTGCCACCCCTCCACGGGAGGGGAATTGTTCTCATTTTACATTCTACCGCAGGTTGTTTACTTAGCACCCCGTTCCGGATGGATGTCACGGAGTGTCAGGGCGGAATAAGCCGGAAATCCGCTACTATTCATTGAGATACATCATCTTAGTTCTCGTTAAAAGTATTACAAACACACCTGAGTCGTCAGACTTTTTTTCACTTTTTAAAAAAAAATTCCCCAAAAAGACAAGAAAGGGCTTTTTTGTCCAGGTTATATATATAGAGGATGCATCTCTCAAAAACAAAAAAAACATAAGGAGCTCACCATGAGAGTTTACATGAAAAAAAACATCAGTGCATATTCCGGAAAAGACGGAGAAGAAGACGTCGTTTATGCTTCCCACAATCAGGGGAATGTCTGTATTGCCAAAAACTATACCAAACCAAAAGAAAGCCCTCAACATCTGGTATTCAAAGAATGTGCCAATGCCATCAGTTCCCTTTGGGATGAGGCAACTCCCGCTTACAAAAATGACCTGAAACTTTACGCAAAATTACTTAATGATAATCTCCCCACAAAAATCAAAGCAACTTCATTTGCCATTTTTGTGAAAATCCTCTATGCATTCGCCAAATCAGAAGGTGCTCTGGTCAGCACGCTGGAAATGAGTACCCTCAGAACATCAATTATCAAAGACATTCAATCAACCATGGATAACAAGTTTATCGCAAGAGTAAATAGCATCATCCCTCTCGATAAAGTGATCTAGCCACCCGAATTGGGAGAGGGGCTTCATTGCACCCCTCCCACATTTTTCTGCAAGCAGGATGCTCGCAGTACGGAAAAGAAAGACGACCATCCTGGTCGTTTATCTGCATGCATGATTCTCGCAACAGGAAAAGAAAGGAGAAATCAAATGTTACCTGAAAATTACCTGATATTTATCATGAATATGTTGCCATACGATAAAATTGCCCTGATTATCATACAATTACTCAAAAGAATCGCTACCAGAACAGACAATGAGCTGGATGATATGCTGGTCAATATCATCGAAAATATTCTGAAAAACGCATTAAATCTGAACGATGAGCAAAATGACAACAGATCATTACCTGATATTCATTGAATACCTTCTCTGGCCTGTTCTGCTGGGGATCGTCTGTTATCTGTGGAAAGATCTGACCAGCCGGGTTAAATCCATCGAAAACACCAGTATTCGTATCGAAAAAGATATCGTCAGAATCAGCACCCTTCTGGGTCAGTCTATTGAAAGCAAATAATTCATCATTTGACCAAAACCTCCAAAAATACCCCTCCCCGTAGAGACGGCCAATCAGGCCGTCTCTACGGTTTTTATCTAAAATCAGTTTCACTTATGTAGAGGGGTGTCACAGAGTGACGGGGTGGCAGGTTTTTCTTAAACGACCAGGATGGTCGTTCTACAAATTATTGTTTACCAGTGATTACATTCTCTGGTGTACGTAAGCCGTTAGTTTACCCAGGCAATTGACATAAGACCCGAGTTCATTGTCATACCAGCCAAATATTTTAGCATGGGTAACCGGCAGATTGATATCGCTGTTTTTATCCAAGCCGAGGGATTTTAACTGTTTAACCGGAAATTTCAAAAATCCGGTTCGTGTATGAGTTTCAAACCCTTCTATAACGCAGGCAGCGGGTGTTCCGATCAGATCTGTGGAGACATTTTGTCTTTCAGAAAAGAGGAGGAGGTCTTTTTGTTTACCCTCTGCAGCCATTTTATAAATGGAATTTAAATACTGTCTGTTGATAATTGCTTCTTTATTTTCATTGAGATGACTGTAGAAAGTGATATTGAGCGTAATTAAGGAAACCGTTGCTGTGGGAATTCTGACAGAATCTGCCATAAATCCGATATTTTTAATCGGAGGCAAAACATGTTCCAGGGCTTTAGCCGCTCCGGTAGTTGAGAGAATAATATTGTTCATAACCGCTCTGGTTTTTCTTAAATCACTGGCAGCGGCTTTAGGTACAGAATCGAGAATACTCTGGGTGTTGGTCATTGAATGAATGGTTGACATAGAAGCAGTCACAATATCAGAGGTGTATTCATCATCGAGCAGAGGTTTCATCATGTGAGCCAGACCGGTGGTGGTACAGGATGCGGCAGAAATCAGCAGATGTCGTGCAGGATCAAAATTCAGATGATTGATGCCATAGACAAACATACCGGCATCGTCAGGAATCTTACGTCCGGATTCAGAAATCTTGAAAGGTGCAGAGAGAATAACTTTTTCAGCACCGGCATCGAGATGACCTCTTAGTGAGCCTTTGGGATTATCCGCCTGGGCACATGGATCGACAAATGTACCTGTACAATCAAGCATCAGGCGAACCCCTTCATTTGCCCAGTTAATATCACGGGGATTTCTGGCTTTTCTGAGGATTTTGATCTTTTTGCCATTTACTGAAATAAGAGGGATTTCATGATTCAATACCTGAATATCCACTTTTTTCCCGTTGTACCCATTTAAAAACCGATGAATATTACCATAAGTACTATCTGTTTCGATCACCTGTAAAAGGTCATCGAGTGTTTTTCCGACTTCTCTGCCGACGTTGATGACAAATCCGTCAAAATAGTTCATCTGAAGATGATTCCAAAGACTGAGTTTTCCGATTCTTCCCAGTCCGTTAATACCAAGCACCTTTCCTGTCAGTACGTTTTCCATGACAATCTCCTTTTATTATTTATTTGAGTATTATTATTTTTCAATGGTTTCCTCAGTCTGAATGGTGTCAAAATGGCGATTCCAGATATATCCGCTGAGCGGATCGATGGCCAGATTATCGCCTGTTTGAATACAAATTTCACCAAAATAACATTTTTTCTCTATTTCAAACACTTTCAGACTCCGGCAATTAACAATCCCTGTTTTACCGAGACGAACAGCAGTAACTGCGGCATGAGAACTAATCCCGCCACGACCGGTAATCAGACCTTCGCTTTCAAAGATCATTGGCATATCATCCGGTACAGTGTCCGGTCTGACAAGAATGCGTGGTATATTGGGGAACTGCTTCTTTAACATGATCAAATCCTGCATATCAAATGCCACCTTGCCATTGATCACATTTTGTCCAATCCCGGTTCCCTGAGATACAGGATGTTGTTTCAGAGTATTTTTAAAACGAATCAGGCGTACCGGTTTTTGGATGACTTGATTTCTAATTTGCAGAATGTGCAGATCATGTGCCTCCGGAGATTCAAAGGTAAACTCTATTTCCTGATGGTTAAATCCATACGAATCAAGCAATAAATTGGCATAATGTTGAAGCCGTTCATATATTTTAGGGAATTTTCTCTCCAGTGAATTCTCCAGTTCCTCCGTTTTATGAGTATGAAACTGGCTTTGAGAGACAGGCAGGGTATTTACCAGTCCGCCCACAATATCTTCTCCCTGACTGCATAGTGTATAATCACCATTGAGCTGGATCCCGGAACTCTTTGATGCAGGATTATGAGTAAATACGACACCTGAACCTGATTGCAGACTGATATTGCCAAATGCCATCTTTTGCAGAATAACAGCTGTCCCCCACTCATCTGCAATCTCCATCTGTTTCCTGTACAAAATCGCACGTTCAGTATCCCATGAATGAATTACATTCCTCAGGGCAATCCTCACTTGTTGATATAAATCCTGTTCAAAACAGACCTGATGATCTGCCAGAACCGCTTTGTAGGCAAAAGCGATTTCACGCATCTGCTGAGCAGTAAATTCAGTCTTTAATTGTACACGATAGCGATTCTTAAAATCAATGATCAATTGATCAAATACATCACGGTTAATGCCAAACGCCATTCCCCAGCTTTGTAAAAGACGTCTGTAACAATCCCAGGCTGTCCATTTAAAATTGGGCTTTTGGCTGAGACTTTCCGTCAGCTCATCATTCATCCCGATATTGAGAAAAGTATTCATTGCGCCCGGCATTGACAAAGGTGCTCCTGAACGAACTGATAGCAATAAAGGATTGTGCGGATCTCCAAATCTTTGCGGATATTTCTTTTCCAGAATCCGGATATTGCGACGGATTAACAGATCAATTTCACGTGACATGGCATTGTGTTTTAAAAATGCTTCCCGATAACGGAATAACTCGGTTGTAAATACAAAACCGCCGGGTACAGGAAAGTTTCGACTGATAATCTGTTTCAGAAAGTAGGCTTTGGCACCGAGAAAAGCCTGATTATCAAGCCGGATATTTTTCTCATCAAGATGCGTCAGCAGTTTTTCAGTATCAAAGTGCATCACCATATTGATGATATTTTCAGGAAGGGTCTGCTGCATCGTATTAATCGCATCAATAACAGAAGCGATGAACTGATCCAGTGTCTGTATGATAAACGCTGAACTGATCAAATCACGATAGAACTGCTCTGTCTTTTTATGATAATAAAGCTTATAATCCTTTTCGATAGTTTGTTTACGGAACATGGCAGGCATTATTTCTTTCAGCACGGGATCAAAATTTCGGAAGAAAAACTCATTGATGATCTCTTTTACACCTTCCTGCATAAACTGAAAGATGTTTTTGTACTGCTCTATTGAGAATGAGCCTGAGCTGAGGCTGAATTTTAACATTTTCAGGTTGGAAGCAAAAGTCTCATTTTCTACACCATCCGCAATAAGACCTTCATTAATCAGTTCCAGAATCTTATGAATTCTCTTTAAGGTACCGGCTGTAACATATTCCAGAGGGAGCTGGGCAATCAGATTGGAAATAAAAACCGAAGCACTTTGCTCCAAACGAAGCGATAAGCCAAGTGCATCAAACTTACTCTCAAAATAACGTCCGTACATGGAAGGAATTCCGGCTGCCACATGACGTTTATAATATATTTCTTCTCTTCCTTCCGATAACTCAGGGTTAAGAACAATCCTTTTTAACTGTTTCATCATCATGATAATCAGGTGCACCGTCTGGGCATTATCTTTTTTAATTAGAGCCAGTTTTAAGTTATTGATATCCTTTTCTTTTATAAACAGATGTTTTTTTAAGACTTCACACAATTCAACACTGTCAAAGGCGTACTTCATTTTTAAAAACTGATAAATTTTAACCAGATACAGGACTCTTTTCTTTGAAAGACCGTCAGAATGTAGGTTTCCCACTTTCTTAAGCATATCCTGATTAAAATCCAGAATATCACGTGCAGAGCATTGAAATGCTAACTTGATATGCTGTATATATTGATGAGTCTCATGGTCTTCAGCCGTAACCTTTGCCTGCTGAATAACATGCTCAGGATATGCCTCTGTCAGCACTTCAAAGGAGAGTTTATCCCAAAAATCAATTATCTTTGCACATAATTCGATATGCGTATTGTTGCTTTCCGTATGGATTTGTTTTCTCAGAAAATGAATCAATATATCACGAGTGTGGGTCAGTTCATCCAGTTTTGTGGAATAATCCCGCAGATCACCTTCAGCACCAATTTCGTTGTAATACACAGGAAAGATGCGACAGAGTTGTTTGACAAGTTTAAAATGATTTTGAACCGGTGAATTAAGCAGTTTAGAGATATCTTTTTGAAATAAGTCTGTATCGGAAATAAAAATTCCTCCCAACCTGAGATTGGCAATCAAAGCAGACAAAACCAGTTTATAAACATCTGTGCTGTTTTCATAAATTTCCAGATAGATGCGTATATACTTGATATGTTGCATATTATAGATGAGTTGCCAATCCTGACTAACTTCAATTTTATCAACAAATTCAAATCCAAAACGAATCAGTTTTGTAATAAATAAACTGGTAAAATCCTGACGCTTGAGCCTGACGATAGCTTTTGCCAGGCTTGCCAGACAATCGGGGATGCTGTCTTTGAACTGATCTCTGAGATTCTCAAACAGATTGAATAAATTGTTGATAAATTTTTCAAAATCCTGATCATCACTAATAGAATCCAGTGAGCGTATAATTTTATCAATATCAAAAATCATATGATGGTAGAGAGAAAGCATTCCGGGATGGTTTAAGAGATAAATCAGATAATAAATTTGATCAAAAGGGTGATTGAGTTTAGAAGTATTTTGTCGGAGACGGGTAGCAATTTCGTTATGAGAAGGGATTTTTTGCAGGTCATTAAGGTTTTGGCTTCTGAGTATATCAATTTTAAGATGCTCGAAAAACTGATGGCTGATCAGATAGAAAAGTTCTCCGTAATCCATTTTAAAAATTTTGATATTTTGATGATACCAGACAAGAATCTGCGTGTTATCAGACCAAAATTCCAGATTTTGTAAAAGCACTGTTTTTAACCAGTAAAAGAGATCTGCCTGGTTCAAACGATTGTTCCAGAGAGTATAAAACAGAGTCAGATTTGAACAAAATACATTTACATTTTGCAGGGCAAAT
Source organism: Candidatus Cloacimonadota bacterium (assembly GCA_029564175.1). GTDB lineage: Bacteria > Cloacimonadota > Cloacimonadia > Cloacimonadales > WRIO01 > JAGOCT01. Next base: position 843 of record JAKQQL010000017.1, on the reverse strand, counting down.
ACTTTAAATAAACCGGTAAAACTGTTTACAAACTGATCTTTGGCAGGATGTTTGAGCTGATGTACAAGCGGAATATAACTGATCAGGGTATGAATCAAACAGTCTGCGTCAGAAGATTTGAACTGTTTTTGAATTGTTTGATAATTAAGAAGGATTTCAAGATATTCCAGAAAGCGTTGCTGAGAAATCTCAAAGAGTTCGTGTTTAAAGTAAAATGAATGATCTTCAAGCAGAATCTGCCTGAGTGATCTGATAACAACCTCAAAATTGGGGAAAGGATGATAGATTTCCTTTAGGAAATGTACCAACCTTTTCTGAATCCCAAATACAGAACCACAGAGCGCCAAAAAGGTCTGATCCTCTTCAGGAATCAGGATTTGCCTGTTTTGAGTCAATGTCAGATTCTGTTCAAGTGCTTTGGAAGAAATTGGTTTCTGCATTTTTTAGCCTTTTTTTTTACATCATTTTAAAAAGGCTGATATTCAGTCAAGCTCTTTTAGAAACATGCTGTAAAGTATAAGCCGGAGACTGTTCCTTTTTCAAAAAAGACTTGACCCTTTTTTATCAAATGACGATTATCACTTTGGAGGCATAAATGAGACAAATATCAACCCTTATCATCTGTATTATATTCCTTTTGACATCTGGTTGTGCCAGTATGATCAGCGGTACCAGTCAAAAAATAATGATCAGTGCTGTTCCCTAAGTTAAGTCCCAAATGTTGGTGTAAAGTTCCAACCCTTTGTTTTCAAAGTAATACAAGATTTTTTTTCTTATATTTCACTTCTATATTGACTTTGATTACAATTTAAATTTTCTTTAGTCTATTTGTCAAGATCTTTT
>JAKQQL010000478.1:0-1975 GCA_029564175.1 Candidatus Cloacimonadota bacterium | reverse complement strand
GACTGATTCTATCAATATCTCCGAAATTCAAAAGAAAAATTCAGATCTCAGTATGGCACTTGATATTTTAAGTCATCTGAGTGCTATTTATGAAGAAAATACAGTCATTCATGAAGTACAAATGCTATTTTCGATGCTGTTTGCACCTAAGTCTCAATGCTGGATTAAGACAGAGAATCAGCAACTGCTTGAAATAATATGTGATAATCAGGATCAACACAATGAATTACAAATCAATCAATTGCTCAGTTCGAACGAGAAATATCTGATTGATGAACAACAAAATGGTTTTATCTTGAATATCGGTTTACCTGATAAAGTAGCTGTCTTGTGTATTTCAAAAATCAAAATGCCTGAATATCTGACTCAATATCTGAATCTGGCGGTTCAAATCGCCGATGTATGCAGTGTCATTATTAAGAATTGCCGTTATCACAAACAAATTCGTGAGCAAAAAGAAGAAATACTGAAACAAAAGGAAATCGCAGAGTCCGCTTCAAAGGCAAAATCTCTTTTCCTGGCAAACATGAGTCATGAGATACGAACCCCATTAAACAGCGTCATTGGCTTTACCGATCTGCTGTTACAAACTCAGTTAAATGACATACAAAAACAGTATGCTTATAACTCAAACATTTCCGGGCAGGCATTACTGGGTATTATCAACGATATTCTTGACTTCTCCAAAATTGAAGCAGGAAAGATGGAACTGGAATATATTCAAACGGATCTGATAGAAATTGTAGAAAAAGCGATTGACATTGTCCGCTATCCTGCAGATAAAAAAGGCATTGAGCTGATCCTGAATGTCCAACCAGATATCCCAAATTATGGGGATTTTGATCCCATCCATTTACAACAAATCCTGATTAATCTGCTTAATAATGCCATCAAATTTACCGAAAAGGGAGATGTCGAACTAAAAATCAACTATCGGGTTTTAGAGGATTCTCAAATTGAATACCAGTTTTCGGTTATTGATACCGGAATTGGCATGAGTGAAACAGAACAGCAAAAGCTTTTCAAAGCCTTTTCTCTGGCAGACAGCTCTACCACCAGAAGATTCGGCGGGACAGGTTTAGGTTTGATTATCTCAAAGCTTCTGGTTGAAAAAATGAATGGACATATCAGCGTATTCAGTTCTCCTGGAAAAGGCAGTCAGTTTATTTTCACCATAAAAACGAAGTATCAGGCATTATCCTTTGAAAAAACGAATGATCCATTAAAAATCAAAACGGTTTTATTAGTAGATGATAACCCCAAAAATCTGATGATACTGAAAGATTATCTAAAACACTGGAATATCTCAACTGTATCCTGTTCAAATGGTCTAGAGGCACTTAAAACAATCCACCAGGGCAATCAGTTTGATCTGATGATCATTGACTATATGATGCCTTATCTTGATGGTATTGAAACAGTTCGTAAAATCAGGAACAAGCTGCTAATCGATGCAGATCAATTACCGATTATTTTACTACACAGCTCTCTTGAAAATCAAAAGATTCAAGCGCTGTGTCATGAACTAAAAATCCGCTTTAATCTCAATAAACCGCTTAAATCAAGAGAGTTATATCAATATTTAAGAAATCTTCGCAAAGCAGTAATACAAGATGATGAATCTAGCAGAGATAAGCCAAATGACAGAGAACGATTCACTCTGCCTGAAAACTGTAAAATTCTGATTGCAGAAGATATTAAATTAAACATGATTTTGATACGTTCCATGTTACTGAATCTGATACCAGATGCTGTAATTACAGAAGCAAAAAATGGATTAGAAGCCGTATCTGCATATCAATCCGGTCAATTTGATTTAATCCTGATGGATGTCCAAATGCCTGAAATGGATGGTTTGCAGGCGACCATTGAAATCAGAAAGCAGGAAATTGGCAGACATACACCGATCATTGCTTTAACAGCCGGCGTCTCAAAAGATGAACAGGAAAATTGTCTAAACTCCGGCATGGATGAT
>JAKQQL010000477.1:0-2769 GCA_029564175.1 Candidatus Cloacimonadota bacterium | reverse complement strand
GTTAACACAAACGCGGATATCCAATCTGCATCTGATTTCATTATTCTGCGTTATGCTGATGTACTGTTGATGTATGCCGATGCATTAAACCAGACAGATAAAACAGCGGATGCTTATGAATATATTGATCAGGTAAGGGACAGAGCAGGATTGGATCCACTTCCTTCGGGATTCTCTAAAGCGCAGATGAACGATGCTCTGGCCGACGAAAGGCACAAAGAATTTATTATGGAAGGAGACCGTTGGTTTGACCTGTCTTACAGAGGATTTGATTATCTTAAAAATACACTTAATCCTTTTTATCCGAATAGCGCCAGATTCCCCCTGGCCAAAATCGACGATCATGAGGTTCTTTATCCGATTCCATCAGATGAAGTGAATCTGAAACCTGACCTCTTACCTCAAAATCCAGGTTACTAATATTGTATAGGGAGAGTCTTTTTTAGAGATTCTCCCTTTTTATGTTAATAAGATTGTATTTATAACGGCGAAAACAGGGTATTTAGAATTCGCTTTCGCAAAGCAGGATTTCATCAACCTGAATCACCTGATTAAGAATTTACTACAGGACGAGAATAAACCAAATTACCAGTCCTTATAACATTTTAAAATGGACCACGCATGTTAAAAATTAAAATTTTTATTTGCTTTGTTACTTTAGTCAGTATAACTGCAAAAAGTCAGAAGTCTGTTACAGATTATGTTGACCTTTTTATATGTACTGCCGGCGATCACGGGCAACTTGATCCATCAGCAACAGTACCGTTTGGCATGATAAAGCTGGGCCCTGATACTGATCCGGGCAACCACAGCGGTTATGATTTTAATTCAAAAAAGATAAGTGGTTTCTCTCATAACCGTATAAGCGGAACAGGTTGTAATGGCGCCGGAGGAAATTTAAGATTTTTACCGGCTATCGGAAGTCTTCAGGAAACCAGTGTCCCTTTTAATAAAAATAGTGAGAAGGCCGCTCCCTGCTATTACTCTGTATCATTCATAAATAATATTACAGCAGAATTAACAGCCACAAATCAAACCGGTTTTCACAGATATACCTTCCCAAAATCTGACAGTGCATATGTAATGATTGATATTGAAAGTTCTTTCGCGGGAACCATCTCATCTTCAAAAACAATGCTGAATGAACATGAATTCTTTGTACAGATTTCTGCCAAAAATACTTGCGCAGTTGGGCGTTATACATCGTATTATCATATCTGGTGCAATAAAGAACTGACAAACTTTACTGATAAGCAAGGGAAAATATTTTTTAAGTTTAAAACTCAAAAAAATGATAAGATACTGTTTCAGGTAACAACTTCGGTAATAAGCCTGGACGATGCCAGAGAGGAATGGATGTCTGAAACAAAAAATCTAAATTTTGATGAAACCAAAAAAAATGGTCTTGAGAAATGGGAAAATCTCCTTTCCAGAATAATAGTTGAAGGCCGCGAAGAATATAAATCATTATTTTACACACATTTATATCATGTTTTCTTAAACCCGGTAAAATCAGAAAACAGATCAAAGAATTTCCTTGCCACAAATGGAGAAGTATATCAATCAAAAGGATATACACATTATGACTGCTGGTCAATGTGGGACAATTTCAGGAACAAGTTCAGCCTTTATGCATTGATTATCCCTGAAACTGCATCAGATATTGCAAATTCACTTGTGGATTTATTTAAATATGGGAAGCCATATTGGGCCGGATTTTATGAACCTGTTCCCACGGTCAGGACTGAACATAGTGAAATAACCCTCCTTGATCTTTACAGACGGGGGATCAGTAACTTTGATATCAATTCCGTATACCGTAAGTTAACTGCAGAAATTAATAATTCACCGGGGAATTCTCCTGATAAAATTCTTGAAAACTCTTATGATTTCTGGGCGCTTGCCCAATTTGCAAAAATTCTGGGAAAAGAAGATGATTATCTTTTATTTATGCAGGAAGCCGGAAATTATAAAAGAATCTGGAAAAGCAAATTCCTACACATGAATGAAAAATCAGATATTATGCATGGTGATGGATTGTATGAAGGAACTCTCTGGCAATACAGATGGCATGCACACTTTGATATTGACGGCATGATTGAAATGATTGGCGGGAAAGAGAAATTAGCACAACAATTAGAATATTTTTTTAATAATCACCTGTATAATCATGGTAATCAACCAGACATACATGCACCTTTCATGTTCAATTTCAGTAACAAACCATGGCTCACTCAGAAATGGGTGAATATGATCCTGACGAAAGATATGGTCCAGTACTATGGAACACACACAAAATGGGAAAAACCTTATTTTGGCAGGATCTATAAAAAATCTCCGGAGGGTTATATACCGGAAATGGATGATGATGAGGGAACCATGTCGGGATGGTATGTACTTGCTTCTATGGGGCTATATCCGGTATTAGTCGGGGATCCTGTTTTTCAGATAAGCGCTCCGATATTTGACAAAATAACAATCCACTTAGCAAATAATAAGATATTTACAATAACTGTAAACGGATTAAGCGATCAGAATTTTTACATAAATTCAGCAGAACTTAATGACCAACCGTTTAACCAAAGTTTTCTCGAACATAAAGACATTGCTTCCGGCGGAAAAATTATCTATAATGTAACGAACAAACCAAATGAGAAATTTGGCAATTAATCATTATCAGACTTTACGTGGTTAATTTTACACAATAAAGATCCTGGAGAAAAACAGATATGAAACCCACATGATTGATTTCAACACAAACACTTAATG
>JAKQQL010000472.1:0-1253 GCA_029564175.1 Candidatus Cloacimonadota bacterium | reverse complement strand
TTTAACAGTTATCAGTAATAAGGTTGTCTTCCACGTTTTGGATCTCTTCAATCTCCATTTCAAAAACTCTCACAATCTTTTTCCCATCTATCGTTGATACTACCCATTGTTTATTATCTCAACTTCATCCATCTCAAAGGTCTTCTTCGACTACGAGAGGTATTTCAGATCTATCAAAATCCTTATCAATTCATTGTTTGTCAAAAGAGCGATCATCTTCTATATTATTGAAAAACATTTCGTCATCAAACTTATATTTTTCAACAATTCAAATTCAGGCTTTAATCACTTGTACTGAAAGGGTCTTTAGTGTACTTTGATTATCTACCGTTTCATTAAGTGCTTGCAGTATGCTGCTAATACTAATTGCTTTTTTGTCGAATAGACTTTGTACTCATAGTTCATTTACAATAACTTCTAAGTCTGATCGTATTTTTTTTTGTATATTTCATTCAGAGTTTTTTAATATTTCTTTAATTTGCATATCAGTCCTTGCCGCTACTTTTTTTATAGGGCTTTTTTTGTAAGATATAACATCTAGGAAGTCTCACTGCTTCCTTTGCTCCCACAGATCAATAACAGATTTAGGCAGGTTCTTTGCATTTTTTCTAATATAATCTTCAACAATTAAGTTAGATACAAACGATTTTTTCCAGTCTAGCAATCTGTCCTTTATCATTGTGACACTTCATAATCTTGTTGGGATTTGTTGACCTATTGATGTTTGATTTAAAGGAACTCAGGTTTCTTTACTGATCGCCATCAAATAATCTATGAGAGATCAATTTTTATTTGGGAATGATACCAATCTTGTATTAACTTCTTTTCATACGACGTTCTCTTTTATTGGATTTCAATTTGTCATTCACTCTAACCACTCAGTTGAAACTTTAACATATCATGGTATAGCTCATACAATTTGCACATCTTCTCTAGCACGAGTAATAGCACTATACAAAACTTTTGGGTTACTCCATGATCTTCAATATAAGGCTACCTTATCTATATTTTTTCATTGTGCTCTGTGTGCCGTTTCAGCATATCATAAATACATAGCTGAGTTTACATCAGGGTTAATTTTTTGAGCTTCAGAAATCATTGTTTCAATGGTGCTCTCACTGATGTCTCATCAATTATTAAAGTTACTTGAGCCAAGTCAATCAAAGATTAATAATGAAGTTAATCATTTTCAAGTTTTAACAATGCGTCACCTTTTTCAGAAACTTAAACCGATATCATTAATGTCTTTTACA
>JAKQQL010000469.1:0-5132 GCA_029564175.1 Candidatus Cloacimonadota bacterium | reverse complement strand
GAAGTGCTTGAGGAATACTAAGACTTATATGCATGCAAATATCGTGAAATATTTTGCTATATCTTTTGTTTAATCTTTTATCTCCGAAATCTATATTTTCAGATTCTTGAACATTCCAATCATCATACATAGTAACTCCTTATAAATTCTATAATCTACTAATATACAGTATTTTTGATATGTTTTATGTCAAGATTTTTCTGTAAAAAATATATGATATTTTTATATAATGTATGATATATCTTTTGTTTATATGTACTGGATTACAAATTCATAAATTGTTAAAAAAATCGCTTGTTAATATATTTAATAATACTTAAAGAGATGTGTAGAGAGGACAGCCTGTGGAGGGGTGCCACGGAGTGACGGGGTGGTACGTTTAATTATAAATGATGAATGACATCCCCTACTGCCAACACGAAATGTATTTCACATGGAGGCACGGAGATAATTGATTATTTTAACAACATGGCTTTTTTACTTCCCTGATATTCAGGGCTGATCAATCGAATGAAATAAATACCACTGGATACAAATTTATTCTGATTATCTTTCCCATTCCAGAAAAGCGTATGTTCACCTGCATTAAAATAGGATTTGGGATATCTTTTTACCAGCTGGCCTTTAATATTGTAGATATTGATTTCCACTGAGTTAGCCTGATTAAGTGTAAAAGAGATATGGGTATCTGGATTGAAAGGATTGGGATAAATTCTGATCTTATCATTCACTGGTGACGCAACATTATCATCGTTTGATACTGCCTGAGTTTCATTAAAGGCAATTAACTTATTATAATCTCTGTAGAATTTATTGTTATTGTTATCAATAGCAAAACTGGGGGTATTATAGTTGTTATTATAAGATGGCAAATTATAAACCATTAATTCAGAGTCCTCAACAGTGTAGTATTGAAAAGCGCCAATGACGCATATATTTTGATTCGCATCCAGTAACATTTGCGTATTAAATTCAGGGATAGCTCCATAGTTAATCACATTGCCATTATTAAATGAGTAAAGAAATTCATTGCTAATGTAAAAATATTCATTTGGATTAACAGCATAATAATTTTTAACATTTGAACGAACCAGCTGAAGTTGATCTGTGTTTTGATTGTAGTAATATAAATCGTAATCATTTAGAAACCAAATGTTATTTTCTTCATCAACCATCAAATCCTGATTATAGTTTGCCGGATTCAGTTGACTAAAGGATTTTTGATAAATCTGATTATTTACACTATAATGCAATTTGGAATCATAACTGCCAAACCAGATCTTGTTATCATGGTCAGGATAAATATTATAGAAAGGGTTCTGACATTCAATCTGTGGATAAATCGTCCAGTTTACCCCATCGTATTTTATAAATCTTAAATTGCCTGAGCCCTGCATAAAGCATATAAGATGACCCTCTGAAGTGAAGTTAAAATTAATCAATTCTGTGAAATTGATACTGGTATTCTCTCCGTTGAAGTATGTCCACGTATTATTTTTTCTGACTGAAAGGCTGTTCCCATTTTTTGTCCATAAAGCATTATCAAGTTTATTTACCCTGATTGATTCAAAATACAATGGATTATGATAATTTCCGGGATATAAGATTTCATAATCGTATGAATCATAATAGTTGTTTCCTGATTTTAATACAGAATAGCCATTGTTAACGTAGAGATGTCCATTAAATGCAAAGAGATCATTGATCCCACCGATATCAAGCGGGTAAACAGATAAATAACTATCAATCAGATGAAGGCTTGATTCATAACAAGAGAAAAAGACATAATTATTAAATGTTTCCAACTCTTCGATTTTATAATAATCCCCTATTCTTTCACAGGTATTATTCATAATTCTCAACAATCCATCATGACAACCGACCCATAAGGTACCATCTTCAAGCTGGCATATATCTGTAATAAAATTTACCGGGATGCCATTCATAGAAGTTGTCTGAGTCCAGGTATTGTTTTGATAATGGAATAGCCCGTATTCCCAGGATCCAATCCAAAATGAACCGTCTGTAACATCCTGAAAAATAGTACTAACTTTACTTAACTGAACGCCTGTATTCGTCTGATCAAACTGATTCCACGCGTAGTTATGTGTATTAAAATATAAAAGTCCGTTTGTATAGGTGCCTACCCAGATATTATCGCTGTTATCCATGTAAAATTTTAGATAATACATAGAATTCTCTACTTTTCCGCTTTTGTAAACGGTCAGAGACTCTCCATCAAAACAGTTTACAGTGATTGTGTCTCCAATTGTTCGAGTTATAAACCATACTCTTTCTAAATTATCAACTAAGATATTGCCAATTTGTTCTGGATTAACCCCTGGAATTTGAAAATAGCTTTTTTCATTATTTAAAGGGTTGTATTGAGTGATACCTAAGCTGTTAACAAAATAGAGATAATTTCCTTGTCCGGTTAAATCAGAATAAGGTTGCCCATAAGAGTAGATTTGATAATCCATTTCTGCAAATAGAAATGAAGTGAAAAAAGTAACAGTCATAAGTGTAATCCAGATAATCCTTTTCATAACGCCTCCCTTTTTATAAACTTATATGCCTAAAATGTTCCAAATACCCTTGCCATACCCCATCATATCAATATTTTGTTTACTTATAAACAGGTATCAATTCTATCTTCTCAAACAGAAGTTGCTGTTGATTTGATAAGTCAGGAGCTGAAAGCTTAATGGTGCAAAGTCCTTTGGGTAGCTTTAACGCTTCTAAAGTAACGGGTTGTTTCAGCCCTCGGTTAAGCGAAGTCCATTTTGCTAAACCCGGTATGACCATATTTTCAGACTGATTATTGATTTCCAGAATCGCCTTCATCTCCCCACTTTCTTCAAACCGACTGCTGGCATATAATTTGATCTGGTACAAGCCTTCTTCTTCAAGCTGGAAAGTCCAGAAGACTTTATCATTTTTCGTAGCATAATTCCATTTATCAGTCAGAATTTTCTGATAATACTGCCAAAATCTGATTTGACTGTTTTCAGGTTGAACACTTATATCAAAGCAATTCAAACGGATAACCTGATCTGGAGGGTATTTTGGTAAGTAAGACGCACTTACAAGAGGCTGTTTGGTCTCAACAACCATGACTGAAACATCCTGATCAGGAAGAAAGGGTCCGGTTTGAATAATGGTACATGCCTCAGACATTTGATAGTTTAACGCTTTTCCTGACTTCAGGTAATATACAGATTGTATCTCTTTAATAGCGGGTAACCTGATAAAGCCTTCTGTCTGATAAAGCATCAGGTAAATCTTGTTATCTTTTTGAGTTGAAACCCCATAGAAAGGATGATGGTCAAACACACTGGCTTTTGTATTAAAAATAGCCTCTTTATTGTCCTTTAACCATAAGCCTGTTTCTTTCAGTCGTTTAATCTGTTCTACAGGGATCTCACCCTTTGTATCAGGCGAAATATTCAAAAGAAAATTTCCCCCTTTGGAACTGGTTTCACAAAGCATTCTAATAAGATCTCTTGAAGAATAGAAGTTGTTCTGAAAAGGATTATAACCCCAAACATCTCCCATTGTGGAGCAGGTTTCCCATAAAACAGACTGATTATTTTCATCTTTTAGTCCTTTGGCAGGAATGTAAGATTCTGGCGTTTTAAAATCACCCGAGCTGTTGTTCGAAAGACGGTTGTTGATTAAAATATCAGGCTTTAAGGTATAAATCCGCTCATTAATCTGTTTAACTTCATCAGCATTAAAAGTGTCTTCCCAGCCCCCATCAAACCAGAGGATATCGGGCGAATAATTTTGAATCAATTCATCAAGCTGGTTTTGGAAATAGCGTTTATAGCGAGTGATATCCGCACTTTCAGCACTTCTCTGATCCCATGAGCGCCGTGGCAGATAATCGGGATGATGCCAGTCCATGACAGAATAATAAATACCAAACTTTATATTGCGTTTACGGCAAGCCGTTTCGAGCGCTTTCAATATATCTGTCTTACAGGGGCTTTCCGTAATCTTGTAATCCGTATATTTAGAATCATACATACAGAACCCATCGTGATGTTTTGCGGTAACTACCACGTAAGTCGCACCAGATTGTTTGATTAGATCTGCCCATTTATTGGCATCAAAGTGCTCAGGATTGAAGCAATTCATCCTTTTTTCATATTCTTCTGCCTGTATCTCAAAATGATCCATTGCCCACTCAGTATAACCAATACCGGCATACAAACCCCAATGGATAAATATCCCGAATTTTGCTTCCTGAAACCATTTTGCCTGTTGTTGTTGAGCATTTAATGTCATACACGATAACATCATCAGAAATAAGATAATACGCTTCATTTAGCCCCCTGCAATCATATAATAACTGTATTATAGAGCATGTCTCTTGCCAAAAATAAAGAACATGTTGGTTTGGGTATCTCAACAAACACAGAAGAAATCGGCTAATACTCTATAAGAACTTATTGTTAAAAATCTTTTGAAATAGTAAAAAATACCGGTTTATCAAAAAACCTTCCAAAAAAGAAATCCTACCATGATTATAGTTAACAGATTAATCATGATAAAAATAACCCAATTGCAAAAACATTTTTTCTTATCTGGATTATACAGAGGAGACTTAATCTGATTAATTTTTGCATGAATATAAAAAAATAAAAGCCCAATGAGTAATACAATATTTCCGATCAGTCCTCTGTAAGGATGAGGATACATCACCTGCAAAATCATGGTGATAATCCAGATAATACCACAGATAATGCCTAAAACATTATAAAGATTTTTCTTTTTCATGATAAGCTCCTTTTACTTATACTGCTAACGATATTCAAATTGATATCAGCGCCTTTTTTTTATCATTAACACATAAAAATTACTATGTCAAATGAAATTTTTGATTTTTTTTGCTTTTTAAAGAAAAATCTCATAGTCCTAATCTTTTGTAACTACTCAGGTCCTGATTGTTATTTTAAAAAACGGTAACAAATGCTGTGCAATAAATGATAACTCATCTTTCCGACATGTAAGTCCTTGATAAATTTATTTAAAAACAGACACACTATCATGATAACTTTCATATTTTAAGTATGTTATGCAATTTCTTTATTTTGATACAATTCTGCTTCAACGATTTTATCTTCATA
>JAKQQL010000461.1:0-11155 GCA_029564175.1 Candidatus Cloacimonadota bacterium | reverse complement strand
ATTCTGGTTATTTCTGGTAGTGAAATCACAAAACTTTCTCCCTATCTTTTTCTGAAACAAATTGTCGTCGCCAAAGTAAAATCTTTTATCAATGCCAGAAGATAAACCTATTTATGTTACTCAACCAGCATTGCCTCCGCTGGATGAGTTCGTTGCCTCCCTGGAAATCATTTGGAATAACCGGATCCTGACCAACAATGGTCCTTTTCATTGCCAATTTGAGAAAGAACTGGCGGATTACCTGGGTGTTAAGTATATATCGCTATTTTCCAATGGTACGCTGGCATTGGTCACGGCGCTACAGGCATTAAAAATTACGGGGGAAGTAATAACAACACCTTATAGTTTTGTGGCTTCCACCCACGCTCTCTGGTGGAATAACATTAAGCCGGTGTTTGTGGATATCGAGCCTGCCACATGTAATCTGGATCCGGAAAAGATAGAAGCAGCCATAACTCCTCTGACAACAGCAATTTTGCCTGTTCATGTTTATGGAAATCCATGTAATGTATACCGAATCAAGGAGATCGGTGACACGTACGGATTAAAGGTAATTTATGATGCCTGTCATACTTTTGGAGTTACCATTAACAACGAACCTTTACTCAGCTATGGGGATTTGTCGGTAATGAGTTTGCACGCTACCAAAGTCTTCAATACCTTTGAGGGTGGAGCGATTGTCTGTCATGACGAGACGATGAAGAAGCGGATTGATTACCTCAAGAATTTTGGTTTTGCAGGGGAGACAACTGTAGTCGCTCCCGGTATCAATGCCAAGATGAACGAAGTTCAGGCTGCGCTGGGGTTGTTGCAATTGAAACGGGTGGATGAATACATTGAAAAACGGAAGCAGATTGTGGAGTTTTACCGCGAAAACCTTAAAGGAATACACGGATTGAGTGTAATGAAGGATATGGAGGGGGTACGGCATTGTTATCCATATTTCCCGGTTTTCGTTGAGGAGGAAGTGTTTGGGATGTCGCGTGACGCTTTGTATGAAAGGTTGAAACAACACAACATTTTTGGGCGCCGCTATTTTTATCCGCTGATCAGCCAGTTCCCAACTTACCGTGGTTTGGAATCGGCCCAGCCGGGAAAGATGCCGATGGCAGAAAAAATTACTGAACAGGTGATCTGTTTGCCGCTTTTTCCTGACCTTGATAAAACTACTATCGAAAAGTTGGTTAATTTAATACTGTAATGTTGCGGAAGAGAATTTTGTTTCTTGGCGGTGCATATGCGCAAATTCCTATCATTCGCGAAGCGAAAAACCGTAACATGTATGTTATTACTTGTGACTATTTTCCTGAAAATCCCGGTCACAAACTGGCAGATGAATACTTCAATGTCAGCACCACTGATTTAAATGGAGTTTTAAAACTGGCAGAAAAAGTAAAACCTGATTATGTCGTTGCTTATGCTTCAGATCCCGCTGCTCCCACAGCTGCTTATGTTTCTGAAAAGTTAGGTTTACCTGGAAATTCATATCACAGTATCTTAAATCTTGCACATAAGCATATTTTCCGTAACCTATTGAAATCAAATGGATTCAATACTCCTAGATTTGAAGTCATTTCGCAAGATGAAAAAGTTTTGGAAAAACTTCGGGGAATGTATTATCCCTTAATAATAAAACCAATCGATTCATCAGGAAGTAAAGGAATTAGCCGAATTAATTACCCAGATCAGTCTTTACAAGCAATTCGCGATGCCATGATTTTTTCGCGTGAAAAGAAGGTTATCGCAGAAGAATATATTGATAATCAGATTGCTGATATACATGGAGATGGATTTGTGGTAAACGGCAAATTGGTATTTACCTGCCTCGGAGATCATATTTACAATGGAACTGTCAATCCGTTCAATCCAAAAGGGACTCTTTGGCCGACTAAGCTGGAAAGTAAAAAGGTTAATGAAATTGTTGAACATGTTTCACAGATTATTAAACTAAGTGGCTTTTTGAATGGCCCTGTTAATATTGAGGCACGTATTAATATCAAAGGAGAACCGTTTGTTATGGAAATTGGTCCCAGAAGTGGAGGACACTTTGTACCTCAAGCTATTGAACTTGCCACAGGGTTTAATATGGTAAAAGCAATACTTGATGTCTTACTTGGTAAGAATATAGAAATACCAAATTATATGGTAAAGCCTGTAGCTTATTACGCAGTTCATTCGAACTTCACCGGATTTTTACAGAGTATTCAAATAGATAATGAAATCAAACCATTCATTTGGGAATTTCACCAATATATCCAGCCAGGAGAGAAAGTTAATTCATTCACAGGTGCAAATGCCGCAATAGGTATTATCGTTTTTTTGTTCAATGAGAGAAAAGAGATGGATTATTATTTGTCAGATATTGAACGATTTATTAATGTTAGAGTGCTAGCAAGTAAATGAATGTCAAGATCCTTTATAAAATTGGTTTTTGACATTTTTACGTTTATATGATACTTAAGAATTTCTTAATCTATTAGCATGAGAGAAGATGGAAAAACTTGATTATAGAATTAATATTCTTTTTAACCAAGGCTGTTTTACACGCCGATTTGCCTTGTTTTACATAAATCTCATGAATAAAGAATTTGAAAATATGCACTTTAATAAAGATCAAATTGAATGGGCTCATAGTAAAGGATTTTTACTCGAAAGTGCATTAGCTTATGGATTAAATGAAACCAATTATAAAGATTATTTGTCTGATTATGATTATTATAGATTGTGGCCTTTAAATAGTCCATATAGAATTTGGATAAATGATAAACTTACATTGAAATATATTTTACCGAGTAATATTTTCGGTGATTATCTTCCAAGGTATTATTTTTATGTAAAAGATAATTCAATTATGTATCTCCTGGATTGTAATCAGTATAGGTTCAAAAATGACATTTCAGGTTTAAAGAAGCTTTTACGAGAAGAGAAAGTTTTGGCTATGAAATTGGTCAATGGTACCGGGAGTAATGAATTTTATAAATTGTCGTTTGACAATGGTTTTTATTTAGTTAATGGGCAAATATTGAAGTCTGAGATTGAATTTGAAGATTTTATTTTTTCAAAAAATTACCATATTGTTACGGAATATCTTTTCCCAACTAAGGAATTATCTCTTATCCACGATAAGATCCATACCATAAGATTAATGGTTATCAATCAGAATGGCAATGACCCGGAAATTGTGCACGGATATTTACGTTTTGGCACAAATGCCCATGGAGAAGCCAATCATTTAAATACCAATGATTGTAAAGCAGATTATGATTATGTCGTTCAAATTGATATTGAAAATGGAGAGTTTGAAAATGGCACAAAGGTTTATTCTTACAAAACTGAAAAATGTCCTTTTCATCCTGACACTAAAGTAAAAGCCCAAGGCATAATCCCGGGATGGAATTTATTAAAAGAGAAGGTTTTAGAAATCTCAAAGTATCTATTTGCTGTTGAATATTTGGGATTTGACATTGGGATCACTGAAGAGGGTTTTAAAGTGATTGAAATTAACTCTCATCAAGGCATTAAGTATTTACAGGTGTTTAGATCATTATATGACAACAGGCTTACATCAGACTATTTCAAATATAAGCTGAAAGAAATAGATAATATGAATGAGACGGATAAAAAAAATCGCTTTCTAATTCCACGGTAACCTTCGTTTTAATTACCGGGGATGATTTAGAAAATTAGAAATATATTAAGAGTAAGAAAGTTGTGGTGATTTCTGAAATTTATACTTTAAAAGAGATACGTGCGGTATTGGACGAATGTAAATCTGATATTTTCTCAGCATCTTTAAATAAAAATGAAATATTTGATAGATTGGCATTTAAATACTATGAAAATGGAATAGTTCTTAAGGTTCAATATAAAAACAAGATAGTCGGATTTGCAGCTTTTTATGCTAACGATTTTGTTAACATGACTGCTTTTATTTCGATGATAATTCTGAAAAAATCATTTCAAGGAAAAGGCATAGGGTCGATATTGTTAGAAAAGATAATAGACAGGTCTGTCTATCAGAATATGAATCAGTTAAGATTAGAAGTCAATAATAATAACTTTAGCGCAATTGGTTTTTATAAAAAACATGGATTTAAACCTGCAGGTCCAGCATCAGAAATTTCGTCTTATATGGTGAAATCGCTTTTTTAATAATCGAGGCAAGAACTACTGATAATGCATACATATTCAGAAAGTTATTGTGAATGAAGTTTTTGAAAAATCGGAATTTCATAATAGATACATCGAGCCTGTAACTATTATCGACACCATCTGGGATGATTTTATAACTCCTATGGTAAGTATTTGTTGTCTTACATATAACCATGAAGCTTATATAAAAGATGCGATTAATGGTTTTCTGATTCAGAAAACTACATTTAAAGTAGAAATTTTCATTCACGATGATGCATCGACCGATGGTACAGCAGAAATTGTTAGAGATTTCGCTGACAAATATCCTGATGTAATTTTTCCTATCTTACAAACTGAAAATCAATATTCAAAAGGGGTTGGGCCGTTGACCAATTATGTGTTTCCCCGTGCACGGGGAAAATATATCGCCCTTTGCGAAGGCGACGACTACTGGACCGACCCGCTCAAACTACAAAAGCAGGTGGAGTTTTTGGAGGAAAATGAGGAGTATGTGGCAGTAGCTGAAAACGGACTTGTTAAAAACTCAATAACAAATGAACAATATCTTTTCAGCGAAGAACCCGAGAGAGATGTAAGCATTCAGGAGATGGTTTTCAGGCGAAGGTTTCCAACAGCTTCAGTAGTTTTTAGAAGTAAAACATTGAATAATTTCTCAAATGAAGTAAAACAGGCAAATGACACCATACTTTGGTGTTATCTGGCCAGCAAGGGGAAATTCAGATATTTCGTAAATGTTTCCTCAGTTTATCGAAGGGGAAACCACGGTCTTGTTGAGGGTACAAATAAATTTCAATGGGCACAAATCGTAGAGAGATGGAACAATGAACTAATTAGGCTTTTTGGAGGGAAGCACTTCAACAAGCAAATTGCAATAGATGCCATCTGGCTACACTACTGGGATGTATATTATAAACGCAAATATTCCAGTCTTTACGAAAAATACTTTTCATTGTTTAAGTGCTTTGATTACAATTGGAAAAAAATCTTTTTAAAAATGATATCAAGGCAAACTAATTCTATCCACAAAGGATTTAGGGCATTTGCCAGAATACTTATCAGGGAACAAAGCACAAGGATAAAAATCGAGAAATTTTACAGGAGGTTTTTCCCAAAGAAAACAAACAGAATAACGATACCCCTTGAATTTTATAAAATTTTCCGTAGAATTGGTATAAACGAAGATCCAAGAAGTCCAAAACTTATAGTTACTCTAACTTCCTACCCGCCAAGAATCAAAACGCTACACCTCTCCATTAAAACACTGCTGAACCAAACCGTAAAACCTGACATTCTCATCCTTTGGCTGGCGAAAAGTCAGTTTCCTCGCATGGAGGAAGATTTGCCCCGAAAGCTCTTACGATTAAGAAAGTATGGACTTACAATTAACTGGTGTGAGGATTTGAAGTCGTATAAAAAATTAATTCCAGCGTTGCAACTTTTTCCCGATGACATACTTGTTACAGCCGATGATGATTTATTTTACCCAAAAGATTGGTTGGGAAAACTCTATAATGCATATGTGAAAGACAATTCTAAAATATATTGCCATAGAATGCACAGAATTCTTTTTTCGGAACATAAAGAAATTTTGCCTTACAGGCAATGGGATTTTTGCTCCCAAAATAATTCTGTATCTTGTCTTAACTTCATAACAACAGGTGGGGGTGCTATTTATCCTCCTCGATCTTTTCATCCAGACGTATTAAAACATGAACTATTTCAAGATTTGGCACCACACGCTGATGATATTTGGTTTTGGGCAATGGCTGTTTTAAATGACACAAAGATTCAGTTGGTAGAGGGTAATTATTCCGATCCAATTATTGTATATGGCTCACAAAAAAAACATTTGGGTGAACTAAACTATGTCCACGGTGGCAATGACAAACAACTAAATCAAATACTCAATCACTATCCTGACCTATTCAACCGGCTGATGGATGCTGCTAAAGACCACAGTTTTCATTGTTAAGTTGCTCCACAAACGAAGGTTTTAGCAGAACCATTGTTGCGTCCATGAGCAGAGGAATACCGATAATTGCCAATACAAGCGGTGGTCATTGGAAATCATTGATGATAAAATAAATGACCTCTTCTATGATGGTACACCTATTGATCTTTCCAATAAATGAAACTTGTTGTTGTCAAATAAATAAATAGTGATTAATATGTTTCCCTAGTCAATTTCAAAAACCATTTATGGCTAATTATTTATTGCGATTATTCTCATATCACTATATCCAGAGGGAAAATATAAAAATTTAAATTGTTTTGTGAAAGTCCTTTTCATTGCACATTCAAGTGAAATTCAAGGTTCTGGCAAATCAATGGTAGCTCTAATCCAAACTCTTCAAAAATTAGGTGTCGAAATTGAAGTTTTGTTGCCAGGGAAAGGACCACTATGCAATGATTTAAAAAAAATGAAAGTTCCCATATGCAAGGTTCCATTCTATTTATCAGTTTATCCACCTAAGAACAATTTGCGGGACTTTGTTTTATATGTCCCCAGGTTAGCCAGATCGATAGTTTTTAATGTCATTTCTTTATTTCAAACAGCCTATATTGTAAAGCTTTTTAAACCTGACTTGATTCATACAAATGTTGGGCCCATTCATATTGGTTCTAGTGTTTCACGTTTATTCAAAATTCCCCATGTCTGGCATATTCGAGAGTATCAAGAAGAACATTTTGGATGGATACCTTTCCCCTCTCTATCCAATTTTTTGAGAAAAACTAAACATCCCAACAACCATCTTGTCAGCATCACGAAAGGATTATTTCAACATTATCAGATGTCGCAAAACAAAGATTATATTGTTTATAATGGAGTTGTTAATGATGTAAATGTTCCATCAATAGCAAAGAAGAAGAATTATTTTTTGTTTGTCGGGAATATTAGTGAGGATAAAGGTTTTAAGGAGATGTTAAATGCTTTTATTGAAATCTCACATCAATTCCCAACTTTTAATTTATTTATTGCAGGTACGGGATCAGAAGAAATGATAGATTATTTAAATGAGATCATTATCAAAAGTTCTTTATCAAACCGAATACTTTACTTAGGTTTCAGAAAGAATGTTAACCAGCTTATGGCTGAAGCCTCAGCTATTATTATTTCCAGCCGGTCAGAAGGTTTTGGCCGCGTAATGGCTGAAGCTATGTATAACGGATGTCTTGTGATCGGAAAAAATGCAGCTGGGATAAAAGAACAATTTGACAATGGATTACAATTTTGCGATCAGGAGATTGGAATACGCTATTCAGATTATGGTGATCTGGTATCTTCCCTGAAAAATGTGTGTAGAAATGGGGTGGAACATTATTTACATACTATAAATTTGGCACAGAAAACTGTCCTTGAACTCTATTCAATGGAAAGATCTGGCAGAAGAATCTTTCAGATATATAATGAGATCTTAGAAAATGGTGTTAACTGAGTTGTGAATAATAAAAAAACAGCAAGAGTAATCGCATTTTACCTTCCACAGTACCATCCTATTCCCGAAAACGATATGGCGTGGGGTAAAGGATTTACCGAATGGACAAATGTTAAAAAGGCAAAAGCTTTGTTTATTGGACATTATCAACCTCATGTTCCACATGATACAATTGGATATTATGATCTTCGTAATCCCGATGTATTAATAAAGCAAACAGAACTTGCTAAAAAATACCGGATTAATGGTTTTGTGTTTTATCACTACTGGTTTAATGGTAAGAGGTTATTGAATCTACCAGTTGATAATTATTTGAAACAAAAAGATGGCGATTTCCCTTTTTGCCTTTGTTGGGCTAATGAGAACTGGACAAAAAGGTGGGATGGTTTGAATAAAGAAGTAATTATAAAGCAAGATTACTCGTTTGATGATGACAAGATGCATATACATTTCTTGTGTAAAAATATATTCAATGATCAACGTTATATTAGTGTTGATGGTAAACCATTATTTATAGTATATAAACCAGAGTTATTCCCGGATATAAAGAAAACTGTAAGTATTTGGCGAGAAGAATCAAAAAAAATGGGTTTTAAAGATCTTTATATCTGTTATACAGAAAATAAAATTCATAAACTGAATCCTAACAAAATTGGATTTGATGCAGCAATTGAATTCCAACCACAATGGCGATCGCTTAGATTTAACAGAAAGGGGAATCTTATTCTACGATTACTTCACAGATTTGGATTGATCAAATATTTTTATGGAACATATGGCATTTATGATTATTCGAAGATTGTAAAAAGAATGATACATTCTTCAAAACATAAGTTGGGATATAAGCTGTTCCGATGTGTGACTCCAATGTGGGATAATTCCCCAAGGAGAAAATCTGGCGCTGCAATTTTTCACAATTCAACTCCTGAATTATACAGAAGCTGGCTTCAACATATCGTAGATCATTTTCAGCCTTTTTCTAAAGAAGAAAATTTCATTTTCATAAATGCATGGAACGAATGGGCAGAAGGGAATCATTTGGAGCCATGTGAACGATGGGGAACCAGCTACCTTGAAGCTACAAAATCGGTAATTGATAATGCCTGAAGTATCAATTTGCATCCCTGCTTTCAATAATCCTGGCTATCTTGTCAGGGCCATTGATTCTGTTCTTATTCAGAGTTTTACTGACTACGAGATTATTGTTACGGATGATACTCTTGGTAATAATATCCAGGAACTTATTAAAATCAAATATTCCTCTTTAAAGAACTTTCGTTATTTTAAAAATGATAAATCCTTGGGTCCTGTTGCTAATTGGAATAAGGCTATTTCTTACGCGAATTCACCTTTGATTAAATTGTTACATCATGATGACTGGTTCTGTGACAAAGATAGTCTGGCCGAATTTGTGCGACCCTTTTTAAATGATTCAAAGGTTGATTTTGTGTTTTGCCAGTCAAATCACTATGATGGTTTAAAACTTCTTGAGACTAAAAGGCCTGGATCAAAAGCTTTGGATGCTTTCAAGCTTGATCATTCATACCTGTTTTATAGAAATTTCATTATTGCTCCGAGTTCTACCATACACCGTAAAACGAATCTTGTTTATGACGCCAATTTGTCATGGTTGGTAGATGTTGATTATTATGTTGCTTATCTGAAAAATTCGAATTATTATTATATCTCCAAACCTTTAATTAACCTTAATATATCAAAAGGACGATTAACCAGTTATTGTGAAAATAATCCAAAATTACTGATTCAAGAATGTTTCTATCTTCTGACTCAGTATAATAATGACTCAAATGCCACTCTGAATATCCTAAAGTATTTCAGAAAGCTGGTGCGTTTGCATAAACTTTATAATGTGGAGAAAATAAAAAGGATTTCAGAATGTAAGGAAATGCACGCTGACGTAGAAAACCTTATCAAGAATATTACATTCATTGATAGATTTTTTGACTTGTTATTTCGGATAACAAGCAGAGCCGCCCTTTTAGTGCTTGGTCCGAATTATAAAATCTATGTCAGAAAAATCTTGCCTTATATGTAAATCTACATCATAAGAATTATTACATCCTTAATTTAGCTTCCAAAAGGCGTTACTATTATTTTTTTCTTGGATGAATCATATTGAATTTTCAGTTCTACTTTCTGTATATCATAAAGAAAAACCCTCATACCTGCAATCGTCTTTGAAAAGTATTTGGGATGACCAGTTACTTAAGCCCGATGAAATTGTTATTGTGAAAGACGGTTTGCTAACCCCTGAACTTGATAAGGTAATTGAGGATTTTTCTAAAATTGCACCGGTTGTCCTTGTTCCTCTTGAAATTAATCAGGGGCTTTCAGCAGCTTTAAACTGTGGATTAAATTACTGCAGTCACAATATAATTGCTAGAATGGATACTGATGATATTTCTTTGCCCGATAGGTTTGAAAAACAAATTCGTTTTTTGGGTGCTCATCCATCATCTGATGTTATAGGATCCTTTGCCTTGAAAATAGATGAAAACGGACAGATTGGAGGTACATTGAAGGTTCCGGAAAGTCCAGAGCAAATACATGAATTGATATGGACCTGCCCGATGATCCATCCAACGGTTTGTTTCCGCAAAGAAAAAATCCAATCTATTGGTGGATATGATCCCACTGCAGGTCCCAGGCAGGATGACTATGACCTTTGGTTCAGATGTGCTGCCGCCGGTTATGAGTTTCATAATTTGCCTGAACCTTTGCTGTTGTACCGTTTTACTGATGAAAATATTAAAAAAAATGACGTGCGTGTTGGATTTTTCCGGTTAAAAACGGGTTGGAAAGGTAATAGAAAAATAGGAGCTGGGATACAAGCATATATCGGAATTTTCATTCCATTCTTTAGGTCTTTATTCCCTTATCCCTTGAATATTTGGTTATACAAATTCTTGAACAGGTTTAATCCGAGAGCTAAGTAGTATGAGTTTAAAAGATTCTATCATTTATTGTCAAATGAGTAGTATGAATTACCGAAAAACATACATTGGTTTTTGACAGATTTCTATGACAAACAAAACAGCATTGATCACCGGAGTAACCGGGCAAGACGGGGCGTACCTGAGTGAGTACCTCCTGAAAAAGGGATATGTCGTCCATGGGTTAAAACGGCGGTCGTCACTCTTCAACACCGAACGTATCGACCATATCTACCAGGATCCGAAGAATCGCTAGCCGGGTTATAGAATCAAAAGTTTGTCCTATTTGCCATGTCAATCTCAAATTTGATTCAAGATAAAATGTTCTGGTGTCAGTAGTATCCACTAAAATTAAAAATGATGATTAGCAATTCACTGTAAATAAATACTTTATGTGGATATTTGTCACATGTCAATTTCATTTGGAAAACTCAAATTTTACGGTTTGATTGATGTTTAAGTTACTGATTTTATGCATAATAAAAAACGATATCCATCTTAGTAAAATTTAAGCAGACACTGCTGAACAAACTTAATTGAAAAATTTGCTGTTTATTCCATGAAAATATCTGATACAAAAACTAAATCCTTATCACATTGATGGTTAAA
>JAKQQL010000451.1:0-1353 GCA_029564175.1 Candidatus Cloacimonadota bacterium | reverse complement strand
CAATTTTAACACTTCCGATATCAACAAAAGCATTATCCGAAAAGTAAATGGTCTTTAAAATTTTTAAAATGAATTAAAATAATATCTGCGGAATATGCGAAAAAATCTGCGATATCCGCGGGAAATAAACTCTGCGAAATCTGCGGGAAATAGAAAATGCTTAAAGTAATTACAGTTGTTGGCACAAGGCCTGAAATAATCAGATTATCCTGTGTAATTCCTTTATTGGATAAATACACAAATCAAATCTTAGTTCACACTGGTCAAAATTATGACTATGAACTGAATCAGATTTTCTTTGAGGATTTAGAGCTTCGGCAACCTGATTATTATCTTAATGTAAATACCTCCAGCTTAGGATATGTTTTAGGTGAAACGCTGATTAAAATTGAAGAAATTCTGGATAAGGAAAAACCGGATGCAATGGTTATTCTTGGAGACACTAACGCTTCTATATCTGCTATTATGGCTAAACGAAAACATATTCCTATCTATCATTTAGAAGCAGGCAACAGAAGTTTTGATAACAATGTGCCGGAAGAAATCAACCGGAGAATGATTGATCATATAGCGGATTTTAATTTGGTCTATACCGAGAATTCAAGAAGACATCTTTTATCTGAAGGGCTACCTCATAGAAGAATTTATTTAACCGGTTCTCCTATGTTTGAGGTCTTACAACATTATTTACCTAAAATTAAAAGATCAAATATTTTAGAAACCTTAAAACTGGAACCCCAAAAGTATTTTCTCATCTCTGTACATAGAGAAGAAAATGTGGATTATCCAGAAAATTTACAAAAAATTAGTATCGTCCTAAATACTCTTGCAGAGCAATATCATTATCCTGTGATTGTTAGCACGCATCCCAGAACCCGTAAACGATTAGAAAATTTAAATAGTTTCAAATTTAATCCCTTAATCCAATTTATGAAGCCATTCAGTTTTACTGACTATAACTTTTTGCAAATGAACTCTACCTGCGTTATTTCAGATAGTGGAACTATAAGTGAAGAAAGTGCAATCCTTAAATTTCCTGCAATAACAATCAGGAATTCAATGGAACGTCCGGAGGCAATTGATGCCGGAACGATAATTCTATCTGGTTTTGATCCTGAAATAGTACTTGATGCAATCAAAGTTGCCACAGAAGAAGGTGCTAAATATACAAAAATATGCCCGGAATATGAGATTGATAATTGTTCAATGCGTGTTTTGAAATTGATTTTGGGGACTGCTAAGCTACATAAGCAGTGGAGTGGGTTATATTAAATGCAACCACTGAGGACACTGAAAGCACTGAAAAATAAAGCCATCGAGAACACCGAAATCACCGAAAATAATTTAACCACT
>JAKQQL010000401.1:0-5466 GCA_029564175.1 Candidatus Cloacimonadota bacterium | reverse complement strand
TGGCTCATTTTTCTTTGTCTTTGGTTGATTCATGATCTACTCCTTGTCTTTTTTATTTTCAAATTCAATAAAACAAAGAGTTGGATCTGGATCAACCTTTTTTTTTATCTT
This sequence comes from Candidatus Cloacimonadota bacterium, assembly GCA_029564175.1. GTDB lineage: Bacteria > Cloacimonadota > Cloacimonadia > Cloacimonadales > WRIO01 > JAGOCT01. The sequence goes on along the minus strand of JAKQQL010000401.1, from coordinate 5,355 downwards.
TTTACACCAACTTTTGAGATGTTATCTTTTCACTTTGCATACTTTGCCACTTTTAAAAGCTTATTAAAAGCTAGTAATAAGGTATTTACATAACTAATCAAGGATTACAATTAAGGCTGAAATCGTAAGTATAAATTTGAATATTACAAATTATTAAAGAAATAACATTGTATATAATGAGAGCAATTATAGTTTGTTTAAACTCTTTATGTTTCTTATTTTTAAGAAAGTAAAGTATCATGAGCATTAAAATTGTACCGGTAATCCAATTTATTAAAAAACCAATGCTATAATGTTTTGGACTTTCATAGTACCATGGGAGTCCTTCACATTTCCATGGATAATCATCTGCTTTTTTTAATATGCCTACATTTAGCCATTCTGTAAATGAAATTACATCAAGCATTAAATTGTAAATTAAGTATAGTGATATTAGGATTCTTTTAAGAATCTTCTTCATCATTTTATTCTTGAGCATGAATGACTTAAGAAAAGTCGATCATTATGTTTACTTGAGGCTTGATTTATTCTCACAAGTTGCAGTTTATCAAAACATCGATCATTTGACATATAGATTCCAGGCAGTTAATGTCTGTAATTATCATCATCATCAACAACATCACTGGCCTGATAAACCTTTTTATCTGGCTCTACAATCAATTGATCTAAAGAAGATGCAAGTCCATCATATGTTTTATTTATGGAACCCATTATAGTTGATGAGTAATTAAAAAAAGCTAATTCAAAAAAATCAGAAACTGTATAAGAACGAACAATCTTGTTCTCAATTAAATCATAAACATCAACATCAAAATTAGTGACACAATATGAGCGATTCGTATATAAATTGGGTTGAACTCTTATAGACTGAACCTTTTCAAAAACAAAGGTTTTCTTCAAATACACGAGATACGAGGGCTTATCATTGATGATATGCTTTTTGCAAAAAGCCTGAATAAGCGGTATTGAGTCAGTTGAAACAAGCGCTCTTAAACTGTCCTGATCAACGATGATTACATTTGCCTGAGGGAATCTTCTTTGGACTTTGATATTTAAAGAATCTGAATACAACTGGCAATAGTTTTGATTACTCTCATAAACTTTATAAAATTTGTTTTTATAAACAGGAGCTTCTACATTATCAGAAATTCCTAAGATAATATTAGCCGTTCTGATGCTTTCTAGTTTATAATTTGGGTCAATATAACTGTTTTCAATTTTTAGAGTAGCACATCCTGATAACAATAGAGTTGTAATTAAAAAACAAAAAATCAATAACTTTTTCATTCTGTCCCCCTTTTTTTTATAATAAAAAAGCAGGCTTTGGCCTGCTCTATATTACCGTAGAGGTATTTTAATTTGGGGTGGCTGATGGGGGTCGAACCCACAACGCCCGGAACCACAATCCGGTGCTCTGCCATTGAACTACAGCCACCATATTAAATTTATATGGCACGCCAGAAGGGATTCGAACCCCTGACCCACAGCTTAGAAGGCTGTTGCTCTATCCAGCTGAGCTACTGGCGCATCACACTCATAAAAAAGGCAAGCTTTCGCTTGCATTTCACACTATATTATGGTAGCGGCGCAGGGACTTGAACCCCGGACCTGCGGATTATGATTCCGACGCTCTAACCAACTGAGCTACGCCGCCACTCTCTGATCTCTGGTAGCGAGAGGAGGATTTGAACCTCCGGCCTTCGGGTTATGAGCCCGACGAGCTACCAACTGCTCCATCTCGCGATAACTACTGTCATATTTACCAATGTAGGTTTTTTTGTCAAGAATATTTTTTAAAGATTTGTTCAAAAACTTAAATATGGAGTGTCTAAAACCTTATTTTTAAGCAGGATGTATTGTAAAAAAAAATATATAAATCGAAGAGATTAGCGCTCTTTTAGATTTATGTGTTTTCGGCAAAAATGATCGTTTTGGTTAAAATAAGCGTTTTTTGAGATGTTTAAAATATGAGCTTGAAATTATGGATATGTCAAGAATTCTTAGGTTCACAATTATTGAAAAAACATGAGATTGACGATTCGAGAGATTTTATACATCGCATATTAAATATACCCTTAGCAAATATAAACAAAGACTTATGAACTAATTGAGGTCTCATCATTTATTCTTGTTGAATAAGCTTAAATCCCTTTTCTTTAAAATGATTAAGTACAACTGTTAGTATCTAAGGCCTAAAATTTGAACATTCTCTATTATTGGAAGACTCATGCTTTAAAAAAACATTTGACAAAACAGTATATCATTTAAAAATATTCAAAAAGAAATCGTAGGGATACATCAAATCAAATAACATCAGATTAAAGAGAGGAATTCATGAAGATAAGTGGCTTTTCATTTGTGAGAAACGGAGTCAAACTCTATTACCCTGTCGTAGAATCAATCAAATCAATACTTCCAATTTGTGATGAGTTTATCATTGCAGTCGGGAAGGGGGATGAAGATGACAATACCAGGGAGTTAATTGCTGGCATCAATGATCCGAAGATCAGAATAATAGATACAGAGTGGAAAGAAGAATATTTTAAAAAAGGTATCAGCAATTCCATTCAAACGGATATTGCCATGAAGGAATGTACAGGTGACTGGTTGTTTTATGTACAGGCTGACGAAGTTGTTCATGAAAAGTATTTGCCCCTTATTCAAAAAGCATGTGAAAAGTATCTTGATGATCGCAATATAGAAGGATTGTTGTTTCATTATCGTCATTTTTGGGGTGATTACCAGCATTATCATAGTGGACATGGCTGGTATCCTTATGAAATCCGTATTGTAAGAAATTTACCAGAAATCCACTCATATCAGAGCGCTCAGTCGTTCAGAAAGTTTGATTTTTATGATAATCCCCGTCAGCTGGAAGGTACTCATAAGCTCAATGTGGCATTGATACCTGCTTATATATATCATTATGGATGGGTGAGACCGCCTCATTTGATGCAGAATAAAAAGAAAGCGCTTGATACCGTTCATTGGGGTAGCAGCAAAGCCAAAGATTTTTATGATAAAGCACCTAAAGAATTTGATTATGGTCCAATGAAACTCCTTGCTGAGTTCAAAGGAACTCATCCGGCAGTAATGGAAGAAATGATCCAATCATTTAACTGGGGAGAAAAGCTTTCCTATGAAGGAATTGATAACCCATATCGTGAGCCACATAAACATGAAAAATTAAAATATCGTTTCTTTTCTCTGATAGAGAAGATTTTTAATGGCGGAGAGCAAATAGGTGGCTTTAAAAATTACAATTTAAAGAAGAAATATCAATAGCTCATGAAGAAACTTTCTGCAGTAATCATTTGTAAAAATGAAGCCCACAACATTGATCGATGTCTTAGTTCATTGGGTTTTGCGGATGAAATTATTGTTTATGATTCAGGGTCAGTGGATGAGACATTGAATATCTGTCGGAAATATCACTGTGAGATTCATCAGGCGGATCAGTGGCAAGGCTTTGGTATTGCCAAGAAAACTGCTGTTGATTTTGCTCATAATGACTGGGTTTTTGTGATTGACGCAGACGAAGCTGTATCAGATGCTTTGAATGATTTTTTAATTGGTTTTAAAAACGAAAAAGAATCTCTGTACGCATACCGGATTAAACGTATTTCATATTATTTAGGAAAACAGGTGCGGTATTGCGGATGGCAGAATGATTATACTTTGAGATTGTTTAACAGACAGTTTGCTCAGTTTAACGATAAAATCGTACATGAATCTGTTCAGACGTCCCATCCGGTTGGTCAGATAGAATATTTGATTCATCATTACACATATCCACAAATTTCGACACATATCCAAAAGATGACGGCTTATGCTTATTTAGGAGCAGAACAAGCCTATCAGAAAGGGAAAAAATCTTCGATTCCTTATGCTGTTTTAAACGGATTGCTAAAATTTGTGAAAATGTATGTCATTAAACTGGGTTTTTTAGATGGGAAAACGGGTCTTATTCTTTCTATGAATTCAGCTTTTGGCGTATATCTGAAATATATCTGCTTATGGGAAAAATGGAAGAAAATTTAAAGATTCTGCATATTGATACACAAAAAGGATGGAGAGGCGGTCAGCAACAGGCGATTTATCTTCATTCATTTCTAAACAGGGAGGCAATCACCTCTTTAATGCTGTGTCAACCAGAGTCTGAAATGGCTAAAAAATGCCTTGAAAATCACTTGCCATACAAAACATTAAACATGCGCCATGAATTTGACCTGAAAGCAGTCTTTGATATGATTCGATTCATTGATCAACAAGGTTTTCAAGTGATTCATTGCCATTGTGCTCATTCGTTGGCACTCGGTGTTTTAGTAAAGTTTTTCAGAAGAAAACTGGTTTTGATTGGCGCCAGACGAGTCGATTTCCCTATCAAGAAAAATCCCTTTAGTCGTTTTAAATACAGCTCTTCACTGGTAGATAAAATTGTTTGTATATCTGAAAACATAAGGCAAGTGATGATTAAATGCCAGATTGATGAAAGTAAACTGGAATTGATTCACAGTGGCGTTGATATTCATAAATATGAAGATCTCAGACATTTAGAAGTACCTGAAGAATTAAGGAATTATTACCAGAAAAAAAAGATTATTGGTACAGTCGCTGCGTTGGTAGGGCATAAAGATTATCCAACTCTGTTGAAAGCAGCACGTTTGATACTGGCAGACCGAGAGGACTGTATATTTATTGCATTAGGAGACGGACGTGATAAGGATAATCTCTTAAAACTGAAAAGTAATTTGGGACTAGATGAACGATTTATTTTTGCAGGCTATCATTCAAATGTGAAAGATTATCTGGCATGCTTTGATTTGTTTGTGCTTGCTTCAAAGCTAGAAGGTTTGGGAACCTCAGTTCTGGATGCAATGTCTGCCGGAATACCGGTTGTAGCATGTGCGTCAGGGGGTATCCCTGAAATGATTAGTCATCAGGTCAATGGTTTGCTTGCTGAAACAGAAAATCCACAAGATCTTGCCATACAAATTCATTATGCGTTGAATCATGCTGAGGAAATGAATCAGTTTGCAGTTCGTTCAAAGAAAGTATTAACAACCTTCTCCATAGAAAATACCACACAGAAAAACCTTGACCTGTATCGTAAATTGATCGCACGCGATAAGCCGGTGTAAAACATCAGATTGTAGAACGAGTTTTGATGTCTTACCGGTTCGTACTGTAAGCATCCTGCTTGCAGCTTTTCTACAAGCATATATGCAGTTTCATCATAATTGCGAAGCAACTTAACTGATGAAAGTGCTCTTGAACGAGCTCAAGCAGTATGGGGTTTACATTTTATCTTCTACCTATATAAACTAAAATATCTGTCAAAATTTGAGCTCAAGA
>JAKQQL010000376.1:0-1308 GCA_029564175.1 Candidatus Cloacimonadota bacterium | reverse complement strand
TGAAACTTGATCAAGCATATAAGATGGTAGTTTCAATTGTGAAGGAGTATTCAGATATACCCTCTATTTCCAAAAAGATAGACTCATATGATTATAAAAAGGATTTTATAAATCTCATAAAGGATGCACGCGAAGATTGGCCGGATATCTATGAACGGATTTTGTTTGAAACTCCGGTGCGCATTCATAAGTACATAGTAAATATATTAATTCGCTCGCACGAATATGGGATTATAAACAAATTTGTTGAACAGGCACTTATTAGTGCAAAAGAATTCCCTGAAATATTTTTATGGGTAGCCAAAAATTTGCTTACAAAATCATGGGATTACGATTGGTTAGATTATTCCCGTGAACAGCTTGTGTTAACATTGTTTAGATTAATGAATGAACTTAAGAAGATTGAGCTGAAGGGAAATAAACTAAAAAATGTAGCAATAGAACTACTTTTTGGCGGAGATGCTGCTATATTAAAGGATGTTGTAAACAATTTTGATGTGCAGTTTTTAGGGAAGATATTTGATATCGCTGCCAGCATACCGTATTTTGATGATTCAATGAGGGAAAAGTTTCTGGATATAATAAAATCGCGATTCCCTGAATTTAACCCACAGCAAAATGTTATTGAAGATGAATGGAAAATTGATGCAGAGATACTCATTACAACTTCAGAAGGATTTGCACGTAAACAAGAAGAATTGAATAGATTGATAAATATTGAATTAGCTGCGATTTCAAAAGAACTTGCTAAAGTGTCGGATGCAACAGGCGATGTGAGGGAAAATGTTGAATACAATTCATTGTTAGAAAAACAATCAATTTTAAAACGAGATATTAACAAGCTTGAAAATGAGATTAAGAAAGCCCAGATTCTTGATATGAATTCAATTTCTCCTGATAAAGTAACTATTGGTACTGTTGTGACCATATCCGGGAATGGTGAAAAAGAAACATTTGCTATACTGGGACCATGGGATGCTGATTTTGAGAAGCAAATATTATCATATCGATCACCCATAGCTCAGGCATTGTTAGGTAAACAGGTTGGTGATAAGGTTGAAATACGAAAAAGTGAACTGGTGAAGCAATATACTATTGAAACAATTGAGAAGTATAATTCATGAACTCTTTCAGGGAATATTTTGTTTATAGAGATAACCAGCTATATTGTGAAGATGTTTCCCTTGCTGATGTGGCAAGAATATATGGGACGCCTTTATACGTTTATTCATCAAAATGTTTTATTGATAAGTTTACCATGCTGGATAAGGCTTTAGCATCTGTTGCACATACCATCTGTTATTCGGT
>JAKQQL010000361.1:0-1404 GCA_029564175.1 Candidatus Cloacimonadota bacterium | reverse complement strand
AGATTTGTATTGTCGGTCGGTTCCAGATGATTTCATCGTCTGAAAAAGTAACAATTTTATCAGCATAGCGAGCCATTTGTTTCCGGCACAACCGCTCCAGTCGTATCATGAGTCCGCTTTTCTCCGAATTTTTCCCATATTCCCCGTCATAAGGATATGTCGGAATTTCCAGCGCAATTTTAATTTTCATCCGATGCATTCTTCTGAAAAAAGTGATGGCAGACGGTGTTGCAAAATGAGTATATCTGATATAGATCAGATCTGGAGTATCACATTTAAGATACTTGATAATCTTGAAGTAAAGAGCCGGCCTTGCTAGAATTCTGCACAAGGCATTACTTTTCCAGCAATGAATGATTTTATCTCCAATGATGAAATGCGTTCTGCCCTTGTCTTTTTTTTCATAGCAAAGATCAATATCAAAACCCGACTTGGCCAATCCTTCGTATTGACTTTTTATCTTTTTACTGATCCCATCATCCGATAGTGGAAAAAAAGTCAGAAACAGCGCTTTCATTAATCTTTCAGATTGATTTTTTTGCCAGGACATAGAACCGGTGATAGGGGAGTTCTTTCACATAATATGATTTATCAATTGTGTACATTTTTGATAAATCCTTTTCAATCTGATTTTTCGAACACCCTTTGCTGCCAATCTCCCAATAATATTCGCCTTTGAACACAATGGGTTTATTTTTTTTGTTGATAAGGAAAGACAGTGAGATAACTTTTTTATTTGTGTTCAGCACATTAAACTCAAAGAAATAATACCTCTGAGGGACACTGATTATTACACTCTTCCGGGATGATAAATACAATTCTTTCAGGCAGGTCTCAAATTGATCATAAGGAAGATGTTCGAGTACCTGACAGCAAAGTATAACATCAAACTGTTTGCCCGCAAGCGATTTGGAGAGGCTTGTGACTGATCCCTGAATATCCGGATTCAAGTCTTCAGCAATATCGAAAGTTACTACTTCTTTAACTCTGGAAGCAAGAATATCTCTGACCAGATTATCCCCATTGCCAACAATCAGTATGCTTTCCGGGTTTAACCGTAAAGCTTCATCAATCTGATGCCAGTACGAAGCCATTCTTTCCTTTGTAAGATATGAAGTAAATTCATAATGGCTTTTATCAACCTGCTTTTGCTCTTTTTGAGGTGACATATTTTACTAATTCAGCGTGTAAAAATACAAAAATTCAGTTTGCTGTTCTGGATTGATTTACACTGATTCCGGAAAACAAAAACGCTTCCGGAGGGAAGCGTTTTCGAAAAAAGTGTTTCATCAGTTATGCGAACTCAGATCCTCATAAATAATGGTAGGATAATCCTCGGCTGTGGTTCCTTCGGTTTTAATGACTCCATAAGTCAGACTAAGCCAGATGTATTTGTAATACACC
>JAKQQL010000358.1:0-7235 GCA_029564175.1 Candidatus Cloacimonadota bacterium | reverse complement strand
TACTGCTGACTACAAAGATGATCTGAAAACTTATGCTAAAATTCTCAATGAAAACTTCCCTAACAAACTGAAAGCTGGCTGTTATTCTATTTTTATCAGAATCTTGTATGCTTACAGCAAATCAGAAGGGGTTCAGATCAGTACACTGGATATTGCCACACTTCGCACTTCAGTTGTAAAGAGTGTCAAATCTGCTATGGATAACAATTTCATTACTAAAGTGGATAGCGTTTCTGAGCTTGATAAGGTCATGTAAATCATCAACAAAGGGGGTCGTTACTGGCGACTCCCTCATTTTTTATGAGAGGAGATACCCATGAATAGAGAAGAATTAAGCCTTTATATGATGAAGCTCATGCCCTACAAAAGTATCGTGAATGTCATCATCAGCGCTTTGCGTTTTCATGCGATTCGTACGGATAACAAACTGGATGATTTGATCATTGAAGTACTTGAAAGTGTTCTGAATAAAGCCTTTCAGATTGAGGATAAACAAAATGGCTGAGACATATAAAATGCTGCTTGATTTCACAATATGGCCTATCCTGATCAGTATCTTGATTTACCTGTGGAAAGACCTTGTTAACCGCGTTAATAACATCGAAAACAGATCCATACGAATCGAAAAAGATATTGTCAGACTCACAACAGTCATTGAAAATATAGGCGGTTAATTCCGCCTTTTTTTACTGTTATGAATCATTTGCTTTGCATAATCACCCTTCACAAAACATCATGCGAACAAATTGAGACCAGACATTACGCTACGATTATGATCTAAATAAAAATTTTCATTACTTTTGAAAAAAATATCCACTTCTCCACTTTTCATACTAACGTTTTGTTTTACAAGCAGATATACAAATCGAGAATGATTAGATACATCCACCTTACTTAAAAATATCCACACAGGTTATTAGGTTAGCAAGTCAAGTCACTGTTTCCAAAAACAATCTAATTTTGATATTTTTTTATTTATCTTATTTTTTTATAATACAATTAGTTATTTTTATACATCTTTAAATATTTCATAAGAATCTGTCTTAGATACATCTATTGAAAAGTTTTCATCATCCTCTTTTGATACGATCACGCTATCAATCCCCAAATCATTCAATTTTTCAATTGTAGCTAATTCATTTTCTTTCAAATTCAAAACCTGCCTTAGTAACCAGTCTGACATTGCTTTATTAGGGTTTGTCATCAATGCTTTTCTGTTATCCTGACATACTTTTGCGTTAAATATTTCACCTGTTGGAATTTTTAAATTAAAAATTTTGTCTCTGTCAGGGAAAAATTCAGGATAACTTTTATGAATCTGAGAAGGTATTGGGATATATAACTCACCAGAATTCCTTTTACGACCATCTGCATTCCATTGATTTAGTCCACTTTTCTCATATATATATTTTCTCCTGGATGTACCATTTGTATAGGAGTATAGAGGCAAAATGACATAATTTACACCTTTAATCAAACTATTCGTTTTTACAGTCAAATCATTAAATTCTGTTAGTTTCAATAATAAAGAATAAGGGTCTTCTATAATATTTACGGGAATGATGTAGGGATCATTTGGAATCGTAAACCTTTTAAATAAAGTGCTTTTTGAATAGTTATAACTATACTCATTTTGGTTATCAAAAAAACTTAAACTTTTTGGAGTATCTATTATTCGATTAATAGCATCTACATTGATGAGATCATATGAATCATCAAATAGAATTAGTTGATTTTCTCTTCGGGCAACTATGTGATAAATTGCATTATCAATTTGATACAATCTCTTTGCCATTGAAATTCTATCATTTCTTATTTCACTAATTTTGATTACTTTATCGTTGTAATCATTAATATTTGTGATATTCCTGGATAGAGTATTAAACTCAGCAACTTTTTCAAGTTTACTATTCGAATTGCAGATAAATGTTTTTAATCCAATTCCCAATGTATCTATTTTTGCATCGAAAGCTGTGTCAGATCTGGATAAGTTAACAGCATTATATGCTTTGCAAAATATGTTTTCAACAACACGATAATTGATGTAGGGAATCGAATTATCACTAAACAAACCTGATAACTTCGAGATTGCAATTAAAAGCTTTGTATAATCTTCATTGACTCTCATAAAACCTCAACAATCTTTTTAATAATTCTTTGAATCAGAGGCATTGTAACAGAGTTGCCTGCTTGCATATAAAGTTTACTTTTGGCAATATCAGGTAAAACAAATTCTTCAGGATAACCTTGAAACAAGAAACATTCTCTTGGTGTTAGTTTTCTGATTCCATAATTATCTCTGATTATTGGTACATTATGACCTCCAGCACCCATATTGGCGGTTAATGTCGGACAAACATTACTTTTATTCTCCCGTACATAAATTCTTCTCCACTGATAAATAGTATCTTGAGATTTAATGGAACTATCTAATTTATCATAATAAGGGTGTAATTTATCATAATAGTAAATATCATCCTGTTTTTGAGTACTAAGAATATCGTGTATTGTTCTTGTTAAAGGAACTGGATCAGGAAAAGAAAACTGATTATACTTAACTACTTTTTGTTTATCAAAAGCAACAATAAATATTCTCTCTCTATTTTGAGGAATATTGGCATGAGTCATAGAATTTAACACTTTAAAAAATACATTATATTTTAACTTATTTTCAAGAATATCCATTATGACTTTAAAAGTATTTCCTTTATCATGTGATACCAGATTTTTAACATTTTCTAACAGTAAAACCGCTGGTCTTTTGGAGTTTACTATTTGTTCTATTTCAAAGAACAAAGTCCCTCTGGTATCATTAAATCCTTTTTGGTAGCCAGCAATAGAAAATGCCTGGCATGGAAATCCTGCAAACAAAATATCAAAATGCTCAGGAATGAAATTTTTTACGCTTTCCTGTGTGATATCACCATAAGGTAATTCACCATAATTTGTATGATATGTTATCTGGGCATTGTAATCCCATTCGCTTGAAAAAAGGCATTTGCCACTATTTAACTGGGCTGCAAGCCTGAAACCCCCAATCCCTGCAAACAAATCGATAAAAGTAAATGCGCTTATATCTGGAGATGGGAATGGTATGTAATTATAGTTAAAGCGAAGCTGAGTATATGGATCTTTAACTACAAACTCATTATTTTCAGGCATTTTCTCAACATTATTTTTATAATCAATTCTACAACTCTTCATTTACAATTACCTCAATAACATCTTATTTATTATCATTGATTTTGTCAATTCTTATCATATAACAGATTCTATAAATTTTAATAATTAAGACTACTAGACAAGCATTATATAATTTCGATGACTTTATACATCTGTCCATACAAAGCCATTTTGTGTAGATTACATACAGTGAATTTTTGCATTACATATTGTAACACAAACAATAACTAGATCAATATCAGCAATCATAAATAATCCCGATCTCAGGTCTAATCACCAGATTTTTCTTGATAAGCATTGCCATTTCCGGATGAGTGTTAGCAAGCGAATTGATACTGCGATAAATGGCTTTGAGAACAGATGCTTTCATCCGGTTGTAATTTGTTTGAAAGTGATAGAATTTACCACCTCTGACCGTTGCTTTCTTGATATAATAAGTCAGCTGTTTGAGCTCTGCTTCGGCTTCTACCTGTTTGGCAGTATTGCCACATTGCATACATTCGGCTATCAGGTCAATGAGGTAGTTCATCCGTTTTCGGACTTCTTTTAACGTTTGATCATCACAACAGGGTATTAAATTTTCAAAAGGGATTGCAGCACAAATATCCTGATGCTTCAAAAATTTATGATGAGCCAGAAAATATTCCCTTTGAAAAAGAAGGGTCTCAGGTCTAAAAACTTGATGCAGATGTTTAACAAGGAAGATTAAATAGAAATCTTTTTTGGAATCCAGCACTTGATGTATGTTAGCATAATCGCACATATACAACCTCCTTTATATTCTCTTATCTTATAATATATGAACAGTTTTTTGTCAAGCAATTTCTTTGAGTTATACAACTTTTTTTAACATTTTTCAGAATATCATTTTAAGACATTTTGTATCATTACTCTTCTGTCTCAAAATATTTTTTAGGTCTTTATCTTTTTATTTTTCATATCTTTATGTAATTTTTAGACAGATTAGTTTACAGGCTTTAAAAGAGAACTTTTTCAGATAAAACGCATAATACAGGCTAAAATAATCAGTTAAAAAAATCTAAAAAAAGACTGGACAAATTTTACAGGTTTTGCAAAATAAGTATTAGAAATTTTAAAAAGTTAATGATTCATTCTTACGTTATATCTTTTATGAGAATGGAAAGGTTTGTATATTTGGATCATTCAAGGAGGTAAGAAAAAGGAGTAAAAACAGCTTAGGTACAGCGTAGGTGATTAACGCCTAAAACAGGTAAAGGGGCACAAAAAATAACTCAATTTCGTTATGATGAGGACCTTATTGTCAAAAGCGAATAAGGAAAAGCATTTAACCAGATTAAAAGACTGCATACAGGCAGTTCATATCCTAAGGAGGATAAAATGAGTAGTGAAATTAATCAAAGTGTAAACAAACCTGAAAACATTGTCAAACTGATGTTCATTCATATCGATGAGCAAATGAATAAGTTCGAAACAGATTTAAGTATTCGTGAGTTTGAAAATAGGAATACTGTTAGTCATCAATATATACATAAGTATCTGAGTGATTCTTATTTTAATGTTAGAAACATTCGAAATGCAGCTTATTGTTGGGTGATGACCAACAAAAAATATGTTTACTGCAAATCTGAAAAGTGCTGGTATAAATACAATGGAAAGGTATGGGAAGTCTTTCCGGATACACCCATTCAGGCTATTTTTGAATTTTCTGATCAAATCATAGGATACCTGAATACTCTCGATGTACAGGATGAAAATCCTCAGACAAAAAAGAAAATTGAAGCTGAAATCTACAATGGTTTTAGACTTAGTGATCTGATACACAGTAATATCTCATTTTGTGAAAAAATGATAAAGGCAGCTGTCAACCTACCCAATATTTCAAAACATAACAGTATCGTGATTGACAAGATGAATACTCAGGTTCGCTATCTGACCCTGCAAAATTGCGTGTTGGATTTGAAAACATTCAGCCTATATCCCCATGATAAACAGTTTTACAGTAAAGATATGCTTGATTACCGTTTCCCTGAAAAACAAGAAGAGTTGGTTGAATGCCCTCTATTTTTAAAATTTACCGAAGAGATATTTCTAGGAAAACCAAACATTCGAAATTTTATTATCAAACTGCTGGGATATATCTTGTATCCTGCTAACATTGAAGAAAAGTTTATTTACTTTTACGGAAAAGGCAGAAACGGAAAAAGTGTATTCTTAAATACCATCAGCAAAGTTTTAAAGCAGTTTAGTACAGGGATTGAAGCATATACCCTTATCGATTGCAAATCAGATAATGCTAAAGTTGCACACCAGAAAGCCTTGTTAAAAGACAAACTTTTTGCTATTGTAGATGAAAATGATAAACATTACAAATTATCAGAAAAAGCAATAAAGCAGCTCTCTTCTAAAGACCCCATCAACATCGAAAGAAAATTTAAAGACCCTGAACAGATTGAAAACACCTGCCTGATTATCGCACCTGTCAATCATTTACCAGAAATTTCAATGAAAGATACCTCTATTGAAAGAAGGTTGGTTTATATCCCATTCGAAAGACAATTTACCGATAAAGACGACGACAAAAGATTACAGGACAAGCTGATCAATGAAGCTGAAGGCATCTTTCACCTGATGCTGATTTCCTTGTTTGATTATATTCAAAACGAATTGCAAATCCCGGAAGAACTCACAGAATATAAAAACGAATGTATGAATGATGCAAATCCTTTTGAACAGTTTATTGAAGATTTTGAACTCGGAGAATACACTGATTATATCTCGTTCAAAGATTTGTATCAAAAATACATAAAATTCTATGCGAATGATTTTTACGGATCAGGCATCAAACTTATTGGGAAAAAAGACTTTAAAGACAGCCTGATTATGCATGGATTTATAATAATGTCCAGAGACTCCCGACATAAAAACAATGCCTATGTCTATAAAATAAAAGAAAAATCAAATCTGGAATACAACCAACAGATAACTCTGTCAAATTATAGTTCATAATAATCATTTGTGGAAAAGCAGCGGATTGGTGGATGTTCATCAAAAGTTCATCCACTGATCTATCTGCTTATTTCCTATTGTGTTACATAGTTAAAGTGGATAAGTGGATTTTATTTTGAGAAACGGAGAGAACAATTCCCCTCCGATGGAGGGGTGGCACGAAGTGACGGGGTGGTACATTTAATGATGAATTATAAATGATGAATGAGTTAACTCTCTCTTTTTTTCGTGTTTTTCGTGCCTTTTTGTGGTTATTACATCCGGCAGTATGTCCGAAAACGTTCTACAAGAAAAGTCTGCAAGCAGGATGCTCGCAGTACAATATACCGGATTTACGGCACTTCGCTGCGCTCCATTTCGCAAATCCCTACGGACCCACTCTCCGCGACTCAGCTAGAGTCTTTTGATATTTAACTTTTGCTCATACTTTCCACAAAAAAAATCCATTTATCCACTTTTCGTTCTTAATTTATTATTTTAAGTATAGTTACAGATAATATAATTTTCTTTTTTGATCCATCAGTTTATTAAAAATCCACTCATTTATCCGACAAAATTCAAAAAGCAAAAAAAAGAGATACCCCATTTGGAGCATCTCTTTGGATTTGAGAGGAGGCTTATTCTATGATTTTAGTCCATAGTACTTGTCCGTTTGCTGAGCCAAAATAGCCATATCCATTCTTAATCCCGCCAAAACGGTAACCTTCTGGTTTATAAAGATAAGAATAGTAATTTTGATCAATGGAGTAAACTTTTACACGATAATTACCATAAAAGGCATAGCTTAACTGCGTAAATCCAAGACTTAAAAGGTATTTACCATCTTGTAATATGGGTTTATACTGGTAATATCCTGTATGTTTTCTGGGTGAGCCATCGGTCATATTTTCATATTCTTCTTCATCTTCGGGCTTGGTAATATTGGATAACATCTCAAAAGTTGGTGTAAAAAGATAAAAAAAAAGGTTGATCCAGATCCAACTCTTTGTTTTATTGAATTTGAAAATAAAAAAGACAAGGAGTAGATCATGAATCAACCAAAGACAAAGAAAAATGAGCCAATA
>JAKQQL010000495.1:0-1919 GCA_029564175.1 Candidatus Cloacimonadota bacterium | reverse complement strand
CTCAGGTGAAGAGGGGTATCCTTTCCCAACTCACCGGCAATCCATTCTGCCTGACTGGCAATCTCTTTTTCGCTATCGTTGTGGCCGGGGATTATCAGAGTGGTTATCTCCAGATGCCTGCCTGATTTTGCGATCTTGACAAGGCTTTTCTTAACAGGCCCGAGCTCCGCTCCGGTAAGCTTCCTGTAAAAATCGTCGTTGAATGCTTTAAGATCAATATTGAAAGCATCGGTAAATGAAATTATTTCCTCCAAAGGCTCTTCATTTACATAACCATTGCTAACAATTACTGTCTGAAGCCCTTTTTCCTTTGCTCTGACAGAAACATCGCGTATATATTCAAACCATATAACAGGTTCATTGTATGTGAAAGCAATTCCTATATTATGTAATGCATCAACTGCATCCCTGACGATCTTTTCTGCTTCTGTCTTTACTGTAAAGCCCGCTGCAGTTCTTTGTGATATCGAATAATTCTGGCAAAAGTCGCAATGCAAATTGCACCCGTAGGATCCGATCGATAATATATTGGTTCCCGGGAAGAAATGATAAAGAGGTTTCTTTTCAATGGGATCAAGGGCATATCCTGAGATAACTCCATATGTTATCAGTTCGATTATTCCCTGTTTATTTTTTCTTGCTTTGCATATTCCGGATCTTCCTTCACTCAGAATACAATTATGAGGGTAAAGCAGACATTGTGATTTGTCTTCCTTTTTTCTGCTGAGCTCTGTCATGTCTGAAAAATTTTACGTTGTTAAAATAAACCTTTTCCCTTAAAGGTAATGAATTTACTGCTGACGCATGCTATCAGGACTCAGTAACTCAAATACGATCTCTTTTATAGCTTATAACAGATTCTATACGGAATCATTCTCCGCATCAAACTGAATACTATTTATCTCCGAGAATTCCTTAAGCTTATCTTTTACGATTGGTATCACCTCCGGGTAATTGATCCCGAACCTGAGTATTTTTTTTCGCCCGTTAGTCAGACGGAAGATAATGTTCAACGGCAGTGATTCAATCTTCCTTATGTCCGTATTATTCATTTTTGCCACAGGCATGATTGCATTTTTCTTCAGGAATATTTTATTATTATTTATTTCAATGTATCTCTTTGTCTTTCCTAATCCTGACAAGATCAGAAAAATGCCGAAACAAGCAAGAAGCACTATTGTTATCCACATAGAACTGTCTGTATTATCTGCTTTCAGGTTAAAGATTAACCAGAATAATGCTGTGCCCATACAAATAAGTCCGAACACGATCTGTATTGCCTTAATAAACAATGGATTATCTTTGGGGTCTAAAGGAATGTTTATTTTTTCCATCAATCAATGATTTGAAATACACTTCTTTATTCACAGACCAATATATGAAATTTTTGATCTGTGATATAATTCTATCATGAATCAAATTGATTTTTTTCCTGTTGCAGCGTTTTGAAGATTTATTTCGTATTGTCTATGACTGTCTAATCCAAAAAATGAAAACCATAATGAAACCTTTAATTATCAAACCCGATTTTTCATTTTACTTATTCTAATAATGGGTGCTGGTTGTGAGGATGATAAACGTGATTCCTTGAGCTTTTACGGAGTACAAAACGACTAATAAGGAGCAGATACATACCCTGGCCTGCAATTATCTTTTAATATGTAGGGGGTCAGTTTTCAAACCCAAAATATGACAATTGATAATCAGATGTTTATAAGAAAAGATCAAGAATCTAAAAGATTAATCGGACAATAGTGAAATTCTGACAATAAGTTATTTTAATGCTATGCAAAACAATATAAATACCCTTGTAGTCAGTTGGATATTACCATTGACCATGTGTATTTCGTGTTCAACTGATTTGAAGTTTGACCTCCCTAAAAGAGATCCATTATTGGCCATTCAATCATTTATCGGTC
>JAKQQL010000345.1:0-1279 GCA_029564175.1 Candidatus Cloacimonadota bacterium | reverse complement strand
TCATTACCAGATGATGGATTACAGGACTGCAATCGAAAAATTTAATCTTGCTCTCGGTATCGATCCTAATATGTCAAATGCTCTTTTTGCACTTGGTATGTGCTATAAAAATCTTAATGAATTTGATGAAGCAATACAGATATTTGAACGCGTAATGAATATAGATGCTGGAAATAAAATGGCACTCTTTGAAATAAAACAGATTGAGAAGCTCAAAGGTATGGATAGTTCCACGACATAAATTTCCGGCTTACATATATCATGTTTCAGCATGTATCAGATCATGTGCTGAAACGTCAGGCATTAAAGTAAATCACTTAAATTACCAGAAATAAAATGAAACCAGGCATTAAAGATTACAGTTATGATGAGTTGCTTGAAATTTTCAAAGCAATGGGTGAAAAAGAATACAGGGTCAGGCAGCTTTTCAATTGGTTATATGAAAAGAATATTGATGACTTCAGTTTGATGACAAATTTCTCTAAAGAACTGAGACAAAAACTTGCTGATCAATTTGCTCTTTCCCCACTTACTCTGGAAGACCGTGAGAAATCTTCAATCGATGCAACAGAAAAATTTCTTTTCAGGACAGAAGATAATCATTTCATCGAAAGCGTTCTGATTAAAAATGAAATGTCAGATGAAGGGCGACTTACTATCTGCATATCATCTCAGATCGGATGCCAGATGGGATGCAAATTTTGTGAGACAGCTAAAATCGGTTTTATAAGGAACCTTAGCACAGGTGAAATTCTTGATCAGATATGTCATGTCCGGCGTATTACAGGTCTTAAAAATAACAATATTGTATTCATGGGTATGGGTGAACCATTTATGAATTACGATAATGTACTAAAAGCCGCCGACATTATGAATTACTCTTTCGGATTTCATCTTTCAGTAAGAAAAATTACCATATCCACAAGCGGAATACTGCCTGCTAGAAAGATATATTGATGAAGAAAGACCATATAATCTTGCATTATCTTTGAATGATACGGAAACGGTAAAACGTATTGCCAATATGCCTGTTGAAAAAAAGTATCCATTTCAGGCGATTGCTGAATTGCTCAATGAAAAGTTTCCTGTATCAAGAAACAGGCTCACTATCGAATATGTTATGAGAAAAGACAATATATCACAAGACGACGCTAAAAGACTCAAAAAAATGTTTAAATACGCCAGGGTAAAACTGAATCTCATACCACTCAATCCTGGCAAACACACTCTGCCAATTCCTGCACAGGATGAGATTGATGCCTTCATAAAAGAACTTGAA
>JAKQQL010000332.1:0-6670 GCA_029564175.1 Candidatus Cloacimonadota bacterium | reverse complement strand
TTGCGTATGAATATGTTTTGTAACAAGCAGGTTGCTTGTCCTACAACTAACTTGTGAAAATCGGTTGTAACGTAAGCTAACAGCTTGCGTATGAATATGTTTTGTGACAAGCAGGTTGCTTGTCCTACAACCAGAACCTTGTTTGTTAACTTGCATTACAGGAAAGTAAAACGACCAGGATGGTCGTTCTACTGTTTGCTGTTGAATAAATCTACTCAATTTATAATTTCATTCCGGTAAAGAGATTGACGCTGATTCTTGCTGATTCATAGATAGTAGGCAAGCCGGATCCGGGATGTGTACCACCACCAACCAGATAACAGTTCTCTAGTTCTTCAAAGCGGTTTCGTGGTCTAAAGTAAAGCATTTGATCCAGGCTGTGAGCCAAATTGAAAGTAGCTCCATAGAAAACGTTGTATTCATCAGACCAGTCTTTTGGGCATATCACTTTTTCAACTTCAATACAGTCTCTGATATCTTCCAAACCAGGTACTTTTTGAGAAATCAAATCGATTACATGGTCTCTGTAAGCTGATTTTTGTTTATCCCATTGAATACCGCTTTTGTTATTGGCAACCGGCACCAGTACGTAAAGTGCAGATTTTCCTTCAGGTGCCAGAGAAGGATCAAGTGCTGACGGATTTTGAATGTAAAAGGCAGTGTCTTTATGGAGTTTTTTTCGTTTGAAAATATCATCGACATTTTCTTTGTAAGACTCTCCGAAGAAGATATTGTGATGCGGTAAATCCACTTTCTTATTCAGACCCAGATAAAGCATAAAAGTCGAGCAGGAATACTTTTTCTGTTTGAGTTTGCTTTTACTGTATTTCTTCAAAACACCCTCTTCAACCAGATTTGCCATGGAATAAGCAAAGTCGCTGTTGATGAAAACTGCATCTGCAAAGACTTTTGATCCATCAGACAATTCTACACCTTTGACTGTATGATCACTGATAATCAGTTGTTTGACAGAGGTATTCAGTTTTATCTCACCGCCGTCTTCTTCTATCACCTTTGTCATTACTTCAGAAATCTGATTTAAACCACCCATCACATGATAAATCGCACTATGATGCTCGATATAAGGGATAATAGTAAAGGCAGCTGGACAATCCCATGGAGACATTCCTAAGTATTTTGCCTGAAAAGTAAAGCTTAGTTTTAGCTTTTCATCGGTAAAATAGTTCCCCAAATTATCAAAAAGAGATTTGCCAATCGCCATGTGAGGCACTGCGGCTAAAAACTGTTTGGAGAAAAATTTGGAAAAATGACCGTAATCGCTTTGCAGGCAATTATACATTTTCTCATATCGTATAGCTTCTGCATCCATGAATTTATCAAGCCCATCTTCATTACCCGGAAAAAGTCGCACAATATCATCCTTCATATCTTTTAGATCAGTCCGAGAATCAATGTGAAAGTCTTTAAAATACAAACGGTACATAGGCTCCAGTTGTTTAATATCCAATAATTCTTCTGTTTTTCTGCCAACCGCATTAAACATCTCATCCAGCACAAATTTCATCATTAAAAAAGTGGGACCTGTATCAAAACGGTAGTCTCCCAAATCAATACGGGCATTCCTACCGCCTACGCGGTCTGATTTCTCAAATACTGTTACCTGATAACCATGATGTTGAAGTAACATACCGGCTGTCAGTCCGCCTGGTCCGGCACCTACAATAATGACTCTTTTGTTCTTAGCCATATCTACCTCTTTTTTATCATTCTTTTTTGTATAAGCTAATACAAAAAAAGCGCATCGTCAAGAAAAAATTAAAAATCCATAGACAGCATCGTTAAAGATAATAAATTTCCTTTATAAGGTCCCATTCCAAGGGCTAAATCACAGAAAGATACATTTTTATTTTCATGTTTAAACCTAAAGGGTTGAAGTTTTAAATTGATCGTATAGATAAATGGAGATGGCAAATTGCCTTCCTGGTTAAGTAATTCTGTTCTCTGTCCGAGGAGTACTGATGAAGAAAGAGATACTGCAGGACACCAAACGCCATTTGCCTGAAAACCGATAGCACATGTTACAGGAATGGAGTTTCCATTACCCCATAAAATACAAATATCTGTTTCGGAAAATAGATTTTGATTGTAATTCATTCTTACTCCGATTCCTCCACCTGCTCCTCCGGCAGTTACTCTGTCAGATTGATAAAACAGGAAGTTCTGTTTAACGTAGGGATAAAAAGAATCTACATTTACAGAAAGCAGTTTTAATGGTAATAGCATCATGATTATTAAATATCTGATCATATTTGTCTCCTGATTATTGTGCCTGCTGTAACTGAATACCGGCAAAAAGAGCAGTGGCAGCTGTCAATGCCTTTGTATTTCTGTAAAGAAAAGCCGGATCCAGAGATTCAGGTGTATCACTTGATTTATGATAGTTTTTGTTTCTGAAATTTGCGGTATCAGTCATGAGCACAGCAGGAATATTCTTATACCATAAAAGCCCATGATCGCTTCTCATAAACATTGAACCTAAAAATGAAGTGCCATCACCGGCAGCGATACCTCCAACTGTTTTTGTTAAATTATACTGATAATTCAATGCTGTCATCTGTTGCACCATTTTCCGTGAATTATCATTACCGGCAATGAAAAGAAAATCTCCTTTATCCGGCAATCTGATTCCCATAACATCATCCTGACTATTTTCTTCTTCTGAGCTATAACCAATCATGTCCATCACTATAGCAGCCTTTATATCATGAGCATAGCCAGCTTCAACATAGCGGGTACTGCCTACTGAACCAAATTCTTCCAAATCAAAAGCTGCAAAGCGGATACTTCTTTTAAAAGAATAGTTCTTTAAGACGCGTGCAGCTTCAAGCATAGCAGCTATGGCTGATCCATTATCATCAGCACCGGCATAAAAAGCATCCAGGTGAGAACCCACTAAAATGTATTCATCAGGTAATTCACTCCCTCTGATTTCTGCAAAAACATTAAATGCTGTTAAATTATTCTTACTCAGCTCGATGATGTACGGTTCATAGCCCATTGTTATAAAGGCGTTTTTTACCATAACCACTGCAGAATCTCTGGTTAGATGTGATGAGGGAAACATATCGTTTTCTTCAAAACCGGTGTTATCTACCGGGGTATCCTGTTCCCTTAACAAAGCGAGCCTTTCTATCCATGGCATCAAATTTTCTGCAATCACATCTTCAGCGACCAGAGCAGCATTCTCAAAGCCTCTTGTATCAGGTTTTGTCTGACTGCAACTAAGCAGAATAAAACCGATGATCAATAGGTTAAATATGGATCTTGTTTTCATAAACTTACCCCTAAACTAAATAGATTTGCCTGAATACGAACAGTTCTGCCCATTCTTTCAAAATGACTGCCTATCTGGATTTCACAAGCTCTCATAGAAATACTTTTTGAGATTTTGAAGCTACAGGGATTCGCATAGAAAGACAAATACATCGGATGAATGTCTTTATCCATTGTGTTTTGTATTTCGCTTAATAGCAGTTTTTCATTCTTAAAACGACTTCTTTTAGAATAACCAATTTCAAGTCCTGCTTCCGGTAGCCATCTTTTGATCTCATGTTTTACTCCGGCTCTTATATAAATTTCAGGCAATACCGGATCTAAACCAATTCTGACGCCTGTCTGTCCTGATACATTTTGATAAATCATCTTTGAAGCAGATATTTCAAATGCCGAACTGGTTTGAAAAGAAAAGATATGCTGATACAAAAGCGCTGAATATCCTGTTTGAATCGTTATTCTGTCATTTTCAACAGAATGAAGCAAACTAACTGATAAGCATAAAAATAAAACTAATTTCATAAAAGCGAATGTTGCATTTTTCATAAGATCTCCATTATTGATTTCAAGTTAATCATAAAACATTTTTAGTAAGATGTCAAGCAGGAAGATTAAACGATCTGAAAAATTATTCTACAAGAAACAACATTTATCAAAAACCCCTCCTATATATATTACCCGGACAAAAAAGCGGTTTCTTGTCTTTTTGGCAGTTTTTTTTCACTTTCAGTTAAAAAAGTGTTAAAAACGAGGTGTTTCTCAAAAAGTTGGCAGAAATAAATGAGAAATTTGAGATAGATTATACCATGCCTCTGAAACAAAATTGCGGATTTATAAACTAAGCTGTATGCATAAAATCGTTTGTTTTTATTTTACGATCGTCATCTTAGCACTTTTCATGATCTTCCCGTCAACCTTTAATCGACAGATATAAACACCGGAACTAAGCAATTTAGCGCTTTCATTTTTCAGGTTCCAGATGACAGAGTACTGTTTGCTCTTAAACTGATCGTTTATCAAATCAGATGTTAAGCCTGATTTTTGGGACAACTGATACAGGTTTGTTGTCGTTTCAAGGGTTTTGACTTTCTGACCTTTGATGTTAAAAATTTCAATCTCAGCCTTGTTTCTGACAGGTTGAGGTAATGTAAATTCCATAGTACAAAATCCGTTTCTCATCTGATTTAGATATACCGGATTCGGATAAATTCTTAAACTGGCTGGTTCTGCGTTTAACACTTCATCATTTGATACAGGATATGAATTATACTCATAACAGCCCATATCTATTCTGCCATCAGCCACCCGGAAATTTCCCAGCAGATCAGTTGCTGAGATATGATAGCCCAGCGTGTCCGGAGTCCCTTTATTGATACAGGGTGAAAACTCAGAAAGCTGATAGTATTTGGCTTCATTAATCGGGTAGTTAAAATGCGGATCTTCTCCTAAAAACATGGGATTTTCGTTGATATTATGAGTCCCATAGTTCACAGATGTTCCCATATACTGACCAATCCCGTCATATCCTCCCTTTATCAACGAATAATCTATATCCAAATGACTGTATATATCCGGCGCATCCGGACCCCATGAAGTAAACAGCTCACACTGAGTCAATGGATTAAACAACAGCATATTTCGCATCTT
The DNA here is from genome assembly GCA_029564175.1 of Candidatus Cloacimonadota bacterium. Taxonomy (GTDB): domain Bacteria; phylum Cloacimonadota; class Cloacimonadia; order Cloacimonadales; family WRIO01; genus JAGOCT01. The sequence continues at coordinate 1,729 of JAKQQL010000332.1, read as the reverse complement.
CCAGTATCCGTGCACCAGAATAGAGAAATCCTCCACTTGATTATTGGCAACCGTCAGATTATTCACATTCATGTAATGAACATCATTGACAATATTGGAAAATGTCATGAGTACCCCACTGATATAATTACTTTGAGAGGTGTTATTAAAAACGAGTCCGTTGGAAAAATTTAATCTGGCAGGAATCGGGTTACCAGTGGTGTTATGAAACTGAAACACCCCTTTATAGGTAGAGACAGAATTCGACATGATAATATTGCTCAGTTCAGTATTGGTTCCGAAAATAAACAAACTGGAGATATATCCTCCCTGTCCAATGGTTCTTAAGGAATCCAAAACAATATTATTCAGATAGCATGTTTTATTATCTTCCCCATAATAATTGATCAGTATGCCTGCCACTGGTCCGTCAAATGTTTCATTGTTCCTGATAACAATATCTTCCAGTATCAGCTCACTACTGTCAATTGCCAATATTCCTGTCCCGGCTATGGAACAGCCATGACTGAAATTTATATTTTTGACAGTAATATCTTCCGATCTGAGTATATCTATCCCTGAATTACCGGTATGACTGACCGAATTTCTCAGGCTTATATTTTTAATTTTGACATTATTTTTATCAAATAAACTAATAAAAAAACCTTCCTGATTTTCCAGATCAATGATTGTATTATCCGGAGAGACTCCTGTCAGTGAAGTGTGGTTTTTTAGCTCAAAAGGGATAGCGATCTGGTTAAGAGATCGTGTATATATTCCTTCTGCAAGATAGATTGTTTTAGGGTTCAGACTGTCTGATTCAATGATTTTGGCAGCGTATGCGATGTTTTTTAAGGGAGAAGCGGAGCTAAGTCCATCATTATCATCATCTCCCCATGGTGCTACATAGAGGTCATGATTGATTGTCTGAAAAGCTGAATGAAGTGAGCTGACAGAAAAGGGAGGGCATACAATACCCATGTTGGATAATGAATTGATAAAATAACCATCAACTGAGTTTAACTGCACACTTAAAGTATCCAGATAAACCGGATAGGTCGTTTCACATTCCTGGATTAATATATCAAGTGCCTTTGTGGAATAGTTGTTATATATACTGTTCAGTTTTAGCGGATCAAAAATCGTATGCGCTTGAAAAGAATACAGTGTACCTGAGAAATGCGATCTATTATTAAAAATTGAATTCCCTGACAAATATACCGTGCTCATGTAATTCACAATTCCCCCGCCTGAAAGCGCACTGTTTTGATAAATAGAACATTTTTCTATTGTTACATTTGACTCATTTGTAACATAAACACCTCCCCCTCTATAATATGAATAAAGCTGAGTACCACTTCCTCTGGTCAGGACAAATCCGATGATTGTGACCGTTTCTCCATTCATTACCCGGATGCAAGAGCCGGTATGGTTCCCGTCTATTACCGTTTGTCTGACATAATCCGGATCCTGGGTTCTGGCATACAAACTGGCAAGGGTAATACTTTTGGAATTAGTTTTCACATTTTCATAATATCTGCCAGGATAAACCAAAACTGAGTCTCCGGATTGAGAAGCATTAATGGCAGACTGGATACTCTGATAATCCCCTGTGCCATCATGCTTGACAGTGATCGTTATAGAAAAAAGTGAAGGGATGATCAATAAGAAGAATGTAACTCATCTTTCCGACATGTAAGTCCTTGATAAATTTATTTAAAAACAGACACACTATCATGATAACTTTCAT
>JAKQQL010000309.1:0-28118 GCA_029564175.1 Candidatus Cloacimonadota bacterium | reverse complement strand
CTGAAATCACTAATTTCGCATTTCCAGGAACTGTGATTGGATCAATATTGATAACTGCTTCGCCGTTTTCATCGCATAAAGCGTAACCTTTTAATTCGCCATTGAATGTAATCGCAGCATAAGAATAAGGAGCAGCACTGGTAATTGTATAAGTAGTCATGCCAATAAACATAGTGGTCATGTATTCAGCAGGATTTGGCATGCCTTGTTTTAAGTAAGGAACCAGTGATGGATCACCCATCACACTGTAAATTTCCCAGTAATATTGTTTTTTGTTACTTGAAGAAGCCTGAACGACCATATTGCCGGCATGAACCATGCCCATAGCAGTTACATTCCAGTCAGCATAGGCTTCGCCATGTGTGTGGTAAGCCTGATCGTACATACCTAACTGATTTGGGTTATATGCAGGAGCGGTACCATTCGCATTACCAGCAAGACCTACTGCAAACCAATAGTCTTCATTCCAGTAAGTTGAGTTTGTGCCACCAATATAGATAATAGCACCCTTATCAGCAGCTCTCAGCCATGCTTCACCAAAACAGGTCGTAATTTCAAATTTGTTGGTTAGACAGCAGTTACCAATAACAAACGGGTATTTGCCATTATTTTGTAAGCTGTTGATATTTGAAATTGTAAATGAAGGGTCTGCCCATGAAGTCTCGCTACCATGTGCAGTATAATTGATCCAGCCGGCACCCTGACTTGTTTCAGCAACAATCGCAGCATCTTGTGAACCTGAGTTTGGATAGAGATGAACTAATGGATTAATGCCATTAGCGGCAGTCGCATAGTGGGTTGTAATATAGTTGATTTGTCCGTTTGCATGTGTTGCGCCATATGTACCATCCACGCCGGCAATCAAAATCTGATTTGCTAAGTATGAAGGATCTGCAAACTGGTATTTTTCGTAATATAAGGTTTTATCAATCTGTGGTTGTAATTCATTGGCATTGTTAGCTGAAAAACGACCATAGTACAATTCAGGTAAGAAATCTGTTCCTTCAAGACGAACATAAGTTAAATCCGTGATATGACCAGTTGGAGAAGCCTGAGCATTCCATGCAGGAATCTGACCATGATCTGCAACAAATAATAAATAGGTCGGAGCTGGATCGGTTGGAGTTGCAGCATTCCATAATCCTTGTAAGTAAGCTTTGATACTTTCTTTGGTTGAACCAACAGCTGCATCGCCTTTATACTGAACGATTACCTGATAGCCCTGCTGAGTTTTCCATTCGATAAATGGAGTTAACTGAGCGGTAAACATTGGATCAGCAATGATGACATATTTCATTGGGTAACGGGTTAAAGTGTCACGTGTGTTTGGCGCTACATAATTTAATACACTTTTTGCTAAAGTCGATTCAAATGCAGGAGAATAAGTCTTTGCTCTCATATATTCAGTTTGAGCGTAGTCAGCACCTTCGTAGCCAATTTCAACACGTACTTTGTCATATACTTTTGCAGTATTATTTACTGGATTGTACTCAACCGGTGTATAAGAAACAGTTACTAAACGGTAACCACGCATAAAACCGATTTCTTCAATCTGAACCGGTACAAAGCTACGGTAGTTTGCCTGCTGATATGCAGCTTGATTCATCACAAATGGCATATCTTTAGCATCTTTACATTTTTCAACTGATGGCTGAGCAGGTGTAATCACCTGATTAAAACCATGAGCTTTTAAATCAATAACTGTACTGTGTGTGTTTACAAAATTGACAGACAATACAGCGTTTACAGGTACAGCAATGATTTTTCCGTTATATGGCAATTCAGGTAAACCTTCTTCGCCTGTACCGATAAATCCGTTTACAGATAATCCTGTAAAATTACCACCTTTATTTGTGATATCTGAAATGGTCATTTCATTGATTGCCCAGTCAAGAACAATGCCAGAAGACTTTTCATTAACGATTGCTACACCAGATTTCCCATTAGCAAACTGAATGCTTTTCTGTGCAGCGAACATTGAAACAACGCATGCTATCATTAAGCATACTATCATTAATCGTTTCATCTGTGCCCCTCTTTCTTTTTTTTGTATTTGTTTTTTTTAACTTTTTATTATTCCGCTAATATTATGCAAGTTTAATGCCAATTATAAGGGTTTTTCTATACATTTAATAATGTAATGAGCACATACACCACATAAGCAATTAAAAAGATCATTGACTCTGGTCTGTCCAACTTATGCCTTTTAAAAGTAAACATAAAAATGAACAATAAAACAGAACCTGTGATTAGTAGTGCCATGTCATAGTTAAAATTTGAATTGTATTTGATTGGATACATCAAGCCACTTACACCAAGTATTAAGGTCGTATTAAATATATTTGACCCTACCACATTACCTACTGCAATGTCGGCTTTTCCTTTTCGGGCTGCTACAATAGAAGTGATCAACTCAGGTAAGGAAGTACCGGCAGCCACGATGGTCAAACCGATAATCTTTGTACTGACATGAAAACTTTCAGCAATTTTCACAGCACTGTTTACAACCAGTCTGCCACCAAATACCAGAGCTGACAAACCCAATATGATATATATAATGATTCTAATGTTTGAAAGAGGAGAAATCTCATAATCACTGCTTGAATCTGCCTTGATCAATATAAAGTTGTAAATAATAAACAAAACAAATAAAGCAAGCAAAACGATTGAATCTATACGCGACAGATAATTATCATTGGCTGCATCAAAAAAAGTGTCATTAAACAAAGCAAAACAGACTAAGGTTACAATCAGAGAAAATGGTATTTCGCGCCAGACACTGGTTTCTTTTACCTGTAATGGTACAATCAAACCGGTAATCCCTAAAATCATAAAGATATTAAATAGATTACTACCTACTACATTGGCAACAGCAATCTCATTCTGACCTTTCATAGCGGAGAATACAGACACAATCAATTCAGGTGCAGAAGTACCAAAAGCGACCACTGTCAAACCAATAACAATCTGAGGTACTTTTAGACGCAATGCGAGTGCCGAGGAGCCTTCCACAAAGAAATCAGCCCCTTTTAACAATAAAATTAATCCTATAATCAACACAATCATATTTATCATATCTGCCATTTTAAAAGCAATTAGAAAACGTCAAGTGATTTTTAATCTGGTGTCAACCCAATGAAAATAGATCAAGAGGTTTGATATTAGAACGATCTTGATGGATATTTTATTAACATCTGTAACGAATCATAATTATTGATCTACTTATTCATTAAAATTCTCTTATTTTTACTGATAAATCAGTATATAATCTATATCAATTCTCCTTAATAATCATATGATTCTCTTATCTATCCTGTAGAAAACCCATTTTTCACATCTTATTCTCTGCCTGCAATCTTCCCACATAAGTCTTATGTGATTAAAAATTTGAAGAGGAAAGAAGGGAGAAAGGAAGAAGGAGGAAAGAGGGATCAGGCAGAAAGAGAAACAACTGTTATTGATAAAGATAGCACGAATAAACTATCATGAAAATAAGAAATGGAATTAATAAAACAAATAACCCTGATGTATGTACGGGTTCGTTTACTGCTAAAATGTCAGGGCTAAAGCCTCTAATTCTCCCGTATTAATGCTACCGCCTTTTCAAATACCCTATCAACTCCCTCAAAGTGTAATGACTTAATATCAGGCAAAACTAAATAATCTGGATAGAGCGCATCTTCTGCATTTTTGCTTTCATCTGGACGGAAAAACTCAGAATATGAGACTTGTACCCTTGCACCTGTATTGGGCAAACTAAAATTCAGCACATCCCCATAATGGGAAGGTTTTCCGGAAGTCGCTTCACCAATTGTGATTGCCAGTTTATTATCAGACATCACATAAGCTAGCATAGCAGCAGAGCTGAATGTACTCTTGCCAATAAGTAGATAAATCTGACCTCTAAATTTGTAAGGTGCTTTGTAGTAGAAAGAGCTTTTCGGATCATGAAACTGAAAGGCATTTGTTTTCAATTGTTCACTATTACAAAAAAAAGGCATATCCTTTTCATCATGATCTTCCATATAATAACTAAACTGCTCCGGACGGCATTCTTTAACTAATGGAGAGACCTTACGATTTACTCTGCCACAGCTAATCTCCTGATTATCATCCAGAATACAGCATAAAAGCTGATCATTTAAAGAGCTGTTTCCTCCACTATTGTATCTGAGGTCAATAATCAAATGTTGAATCTTTTTTTGTTCAATATCATGAAACATTCTGTTTAGAAAATCTCTAAAGTCGCCACCTTTTTCTTTTGCCTGTTTCTCAAAATAATCCAGTATATCCCCTTTAAACATACCGGATGCCTTGTAGTAGTCTGCAGTTTGCTGATCAAAACAGGCATTGTATTGAAAATAGCAGATATTATCCATAATCTTGTAATCAAAGTGATTATCCGATTTTTTGGTATAAGCTTCTTTTTTGGGCGGATAATAACTTGGATTTGAGTAGGTTCTGATCTCTACAGTCGTGCCGTTTTCTGTCATCAGCGACAGTTGTTCATCATCCGTGATGCCAAGGCTTTTATAAATAGAAGGGCAATTGGCAAAATGATTGGAAAAGGTTTTCGCTTCACCATACACATTATCACTGCAAATCAAACCCGCTACTTTCTGATAAACTTCCAATGCCGGCTGTCCGGCTATTTCGATGATTTTCTGACCTATGAGTTCTTCAGGATAATCTTGATGAATATTTTTAATGTAAAGATCATCTCCTGTTTTTTCAATGATGATACCAAATCGATCTTCCTTAATTCCATAAAAATCTGTCAAACATGTATGCCCATCTTTGAAATTTCTGATAAATTGCTGATAAAGGATCTTGGCTTGAAAATTATCATTTACATCAACCAGTAAAGCCATGATTCTTTCTTTTTCCTGTTCAATCTGAGATATTCCAACTGCATGATAAATATTGGGATGGGTCTCTGCCAATTTTTCAGTTAATATATAAAAATCTTCCTGAAAAGGATTCATATAATCTCCTTTTATAAAACTATTACATTATCATTTCTTGCTATATACCTGAATGGATAATTCTATAAAAATGATTTCATCATAGATCTGTTTTGCAAATGTAACTACTCAGGTACTTGTTTACACAATAAATGTGCATCTGCAAAATGTCAAAACGGTCTGTAGGGATGTGCGAAACGGAGCTTGCGTAGTGCCGTACATCCGAAAAACAAAAGGATAACTCCCTTGATCTGTGTATCATACAGGTATTCTAAGCGGATTTACGGCGCTTCGCTTCGCAAATCCCTACAGTTGCTTTAAATTTATCATTTATTGCTGTTTTTAAAATAATAACTAGTACCTGAGTAGTTACTCGCAAATTCTTTATAATTTTTCATAAACAATTTCACCTTCAATGTAAGGATAAATATAAGGACTAACAGATTCCTTTGTTATCAAATCTATCTTCTTCTGAAATAACTGTTCAAAAAAATCATAAACCCGCATATAATTAGAATAATTCTTTTGTTCAGGCAAAAACTCTATCAATAAATCAATGTCACTTTTTTCATTCGCTTCACTTCTTGAATACGATCCGAATAGACCTACCTGCTTCAGTCCCATGTTTTTAAGAGTTTCTCTGTTCTCTTTAATCTTATGTAAAATCTCATTTTTATTCATTTTATCCTCATTAACAATTTAACTTATTTTTGTCTGTTGTCAAGAGATAATATCAGCTCATTTTCAAAACATCATTGACACCTGGAATCTTTTTAAGACGTGAACAGATCTTATCAAAATCGGATGAATGGGCATATTGCAAATGATATATCACCTGAATATCATGGCCGTGTATCTCACGGCTGACTTCTTTTGCCATCACCTGATAACGGGCAAAAACACCCATCATATCAAATAACAGCCGGGCTCTGGTTTTACCGATTACTTTTATTCTGGCAGCTGAGGTCTGCACAAAATTCTTCTGTTCAGGTGTCTCCCAGAATACCTGGACAATACGGTCAGCTTCCTGTTCACAGAGCTGTTGAAATGAAGGATTGGAACAGTTTTTCCTGTGTAAACTAATTCCCCTGCCTCGTGTGATATAGCCGATCACCTCATCTCCTGGATTTGGATGACAACAAGATGCAAAACTGATCATCAGATTATGGATATCTCCAATCCGGATTCCAATCATACTACTTTTACCAGAGCTGAAATCTTCAATCTTCTCGATGACCGGATTAAATGGTTTTTGACTCTGTAAAACTATCTCTTTAATCTGGGCAAATAGCATCCGGCCAGTCCCAAGCAAGTAAAAAAGAGTACTTTTATCGTTCACTTTTATTAATTTAAACAGGGCTTTAAATTCTTCATCTGTTTTGTACTTCCAATGCAGTTTACGGCATCTCTTTTCAAAGATATCTTTTCCCAGTCTGATGGCGTCTTCTCTCTCTTTTCGTCTGAGATAGGCTCCCAGTTTCTGTCTTGCATGTGATGATTTGAGCCATGTAAGCCAGTCACGGCTTGGGTTCGCTTTGGCAGAGGTAATAATCTCCACCATATCGCCATCCATAAGTGCTGTTTTTAATGGCACCATCTTACCATTCACTCTTGCACCAATACACCGTAAACCAACTTCTGAATGGATTGAAAATGCAAAATCCAGCGGTGTAGCATCAAGCGGTAATTTGATATAATCATTCTGAGGAGAAACAACTACAATTCCTTCTGACTTGAGTTTTAGACGCAGAAATTCTATGAAATCCCTGTCTTCTCCAATCTCTTTCTTCAGAATATCTTTCAACCAAATCAGACTTTCTGATTCACTAACTTCTTTTGTATGTCCTTTGTGTTCCTTGTACCGCCAGTGAGCAGCAATCCCTTCTTCTGCATACAGATGCATTTCATGGGTACGAATCTGAAATTCTATTTTCCTGTCCGATGGACCGATAACAACCGTGTGTAACGACTGATATCCATTCGGTTTAGGTCTCAGAATATAGTCTTTTAATAATTTTTCAACGGGTTCATAAGCGGAATGAATCAAGGTCAGTGCCAGATAACACTGTTCAAGGGTATCAACTAAGATACGAATTCCCACAAAATCATAAATTTCATCATAAGGTACTTTTCGAACTGTGCGTTTACGATAGATACTGTAGATATGCTTTGCCCTGCCATAGATCACTGCCTGAATTCCATTATCTGCAAATAGTTTTTTTAAATCAGGCAATAGACAATGAACATAGTGATCTCTTTCTCGTTTGGTTTCATTGATAAAACGGGCTATGTTTTTGTATTCTTCCGGATCCAGGTACTTGATAGATAGATCTTCGAGTTCATTCTGAATTTTGGTTAACCCAAAACGGTTTGCCAATGGGGCATAGATATCTAATGTCTCTCTGGCAATTCTCAGTCTGCTTTCTTCATTTTGAAAGCTGAGTGTATGCATATTGTGCAATCGATCAGCCAGTTTAATCAGTAAAACCCTGAAATCCTTTGTTATTGCAACCAGCAATTTACGGTAATTATTGGCCTGATCATCTCTTCGTTTACTGTCAGTTCTATAATGAAAATGATGGAGTTTGGTTACACCATCCACCAGGCTGACGGCTTCTTCACCAAACACATTTTTCAGATCCTCGTATGAAAAACGGGTATCTTCGATCACATCGTGGAGTATTCCAGCCACAAGTGTTGCCTTATCAGCCTGCATATTTGCGAGAATACCGGCAACTGCCAGCGGATGAATGATGTAATCTTCACCCGATTTTCGTTTTTGGTGCTGATGAGCTTCATGAGCAAATACAATCGCTTTGTGGACACACTCAGTATCCTCTTCAGAATAATTTTTCCTGATCAGTTCCAGCAATTCATCAGCTGTAATCTGGTAATTTTTCATTTTGATTCAGATTAACATTCAATCTCTTTAAAAAGAGAATAAAAATCACAATCTATATAAGGAATATCATTTTCAAGTTTCTCTCGTCTGCCATTCATATAATGAGTTGCCCAGTTATCATACTGACCATCTGGATAAGCATGATAAATCACGGCATAAAGCAGGAATTCTCTCTGTTTTAAAAATAAAGAAATATACTTCATTTCTTCAGCATCAATCTGATTTTCACTCAGATAACCTTTCATAAACTGCTTAAAGAAATGACTGATAAAGGTTTCCTTACTCATATCTTTTGGACAGTGCATCACAAAATAAAAGAGAACAATCGCAATGTCCGCACTAAAAAAGGCATATTGACTATCGTCAAAATCAAAGATATAGAGTTGATTATCTTTCACAAAATAATTTCCCCCATGGGCATCATAATGGACTAATCCATAATTATCTCTATGCGCTTTTATCGAGTGAATACATTCTCGGTTTTCATGATGTTTTTGTAAAACAATCGTTTGATCTGAAGGCACAAAATCTTCAAAGCCTTTGATCATTTCATCTTCATACCAGTGAATTCTCTTATGATGACCTGCCTGATAATCTTTTGTTTTGGCGTGCATTCTGCCTAATAATTTTCCATATTGACAGGTAAAATCATCATTATAATCTTCTTTTCTCAGATGATCTCCAGGTACTTTATCAAAGGCACACACCACAAAGGTTCTATCACCTTCTCCAACAGTTTCCGTGAGATTACCCTGTTGAGACAGTAAGGGTAATGAGCAATTCACCTGATGTCTGTGTAAATAATCTATCCAGTGCATCTCAGACTCAATCATCTCAGGCGTTCTTCGACTGCTGTGTGTAATTCTCAAAATATAAGGCTTCTCTTCACGTGAAAATTCATATATAAAGCTCTCAAATCCACCCAATTCTTTAAGATTGTCATAAGCAATATCAAATCTTTCTGCAGCTTCTTTTAAAATGTTATCATCAAATAATTTTCTGATTCTTCCATCCATTTTATTCCTCCCCTATGAATTTATTTGTAAGATAAGCTACCTTCAACTAATTTCTACAAGCAGGATGCTTGTATTACGATTATATCAAAAAAAACTGCTTTGCATTTTGATAGGTTTGTTCAGCTACCATATTAGGCGGAACTCTTAATATCTCAGCAATTTTCTGTACGACGTATGGTAAATATTCAGGCGTATTTCTTTTTCCTCTGTGAGGAACGGGTGTCAAATAAGGGCAATCTGTTTCAATAAAGAGTTTATCTTTGGGGATTACTCTGATGACTTCATCCAGATTGGAATTTTTATAGGTGACAACGCCTGTAATACTAATATACCACCCTTTTGCCAAGACTTTTTCTGCAAAGATCGCATCGCCGGAAAAGCAATGAAACACCACTTTATCCGCTTTACACTGGTTTAAAACATCATAACAGTCCTCATGAGCTTCTCTGTCATGAATGATGATCGGTTTTTTAAGCTCACATGCTATCTCCACCTGTCTTGCATAAGCTTTTTTCTGCATCTCTTTTGGATTGTAATTACGATAATAATCCAAGCCAATCTCTCCGATAGCTACTACTTTTTTATGCTTTGATAATTGATAAATCACTTTTTCATCAAATTTTTCAACGGTTGAGGGATGATAACCTACACTGGCATATACTTCTGGATATTTCTCTGCTAATTTGATGCTGTTTTTAGAAGTTTCTTCATCTATTCCAATGTTAATAATGTTCTTAACACCTGCTTTAAATGCATTTTTTATCACCTGATCACGATCATTTTTATAATCATCAAAATCCAGATGGGCATGAGTTTCAAATATATTCATAAATGTCTCTTTTCTCCGTACTACAAGCATCTTGGTTGCGTTACTTTTCACGTTGTGGGACAAGCTACCAGCTTGTTATTTTATAACTTCCACAAGCAGATTGCTTGCGTTACTTTTCACGTTGTAGGACAAGCTGCGAGCTTGTCATTTTTCAACTTCCACAAGCAGGTTGCTTGCGTTACTATGCAATCTCTTTTTCGATATTTTTCTCAAAAATACCCTGTTCAGCATATTTCTGGTACTGACTTTTTATCAGTTGCCATGACAATGGAAACGCAACAAACAGGTAAGCAGATGCGACTAAGAAAATAATGATTGAAACAATCCATGAACTCATTTCATTGTATCTGGTTAGATACTCAGCATATCGAATCAATAATAAGCCAGGCACATTGATTAAAGTTAAAATCATCACGATAAAGACATTTTGCCAGCGAATGGTGTGTTTACCAGAGATATATGCCATTTTGAGGGCAGCTAAAGGGCTCATCTTTTTCTCAAAAACCAGAGAAGGTACATGTAGCATGATTGCCAGTCCGTATATAATCAAAACCAGATGTACCAGATTCAGTATCGGATCACCCTGGCAGATTACTTTTAATAAAAGTAAATAAACTACTGATAAAAAGCACAAAAACAAAGCTGATGGATAGTGCTTTATAAAGGCGAAAAAATCAGACAATTGAGAAGAAGATTCCAGATAATTTCCCTTTTTTGACAAAGGAATGATCCAAAAAGGAACAAATATCATCAAAACCACTAAACTGACTGCATAAAACAAGAATGGACTCAATTGATTAAAGTTTTCTTTTATCAGATATAATCCTGTAAATACAGGCAATACACTCAAAATGAATATAATTAAAGAAATGCCAAAGTGTTTACTCATGTTCCCTTTATAAGCATTATAAACTTCACCAAAAGTCTTGAAAGCGGATAAATGCTGTTTTACAAAACCAGTCGGAATTCCGCACTGATTACAGTAAATACTGTTATTTTCCAGTTTTGCTTTGCATTTTTTACAGTTCATTGAGACTCCCTTATATAGAATAAATTGATAAGTCCAAAAAGGACTTGTTTTGTCAAATTAAATTTTAAACGGACTTTTTTAAAAGAACGTCAAGCAGGTCTTTTTTGATATCTGCTTCACCATTAATGGCGTCAACCACAAACGAGATAAGTGGTAAAGAAATATTCAGGCGGGTTAGTTTCATGACTGTTTTTGCCATGGAAACGCCTTCTACTTCCATTCCAACCTCGTTTAAAGCAGTATTGACATCATAGCCTTGAGCCAATAACTTTCCAAATTTGCGGTTACGGCTGTTTTCAGACAAGCAGGTAGTAATTAAATCGCCCATACCTGCGATACCATATACTGTTTTGGGGTTTACATTAAAAAACTTCATTAATTTATAAAATTCTGACAGTCCCTTTGTCATCAATAAGCCGTAAATATTGGTTTTATAACCAAGCCCGTCTGCAATACCAATCGCAATAGCAATCAGTCCTTTTAAAGAAGAGGTCAGCTCTATCCCTTTCACATCGGTACTAAACTCAAAAAACAGTTTTGAATTATTCAGGGCTGTTTGCAGATAAAACAACAATTCAATATTATCAGAAGCCAATACAGCTTTCGCTGGCAATCCTTCTGCAATTTCTCTGGCAATCGTAGGTCCTGAAAGGTTGGCAAAACGGGCACCCGGAATAATTTCTTTCACAATTTCGTGAATGGTTTTCAGGCTTTTGTGCTGAACCCCTTTAGATACATTTACATAAATTGGATGTGTATAGTTTTGGGCTTTGAGTTCTTCACAGATTTCTTCTACTTTTCGTGAAGGAACACCTACAATCAAGACATCATCATCGTGAAGTCTGGAACTGTATTTCATTTCTGCCTGAATATTATCTGGCAGTTGAAATCCAGGTAAGAAATGCTTATTTTCACGATCATGATTGATTTGTATTGCTTCATCCTCTGATTGTGTCCATAAAACTACCTGATTATTCTCAGCAAACACCAGGGCAAGGGTTGTTCCCCAATTACCAGCTCCTAAAACATATACTTTCATTTTTCCTCCTCAGTAACGTAAGCTACCAGCTTGCGAAATGTTGTAATGTAAGCTACCAGCTTGCAAAAAGTTGTAATGTAAGCTACCAGCTTGCGAAATGTTGTAATGCAAGCTACCAGCTTGCATAGAGTTGTAACGTAAGCTACCAGCTTGCGAAATGTTGTAATGCAAGCTACCAGCTTGTAAAAAACTTAAAGCTAACATCATGAACTATCTCAGTTCATCAAAGTTAATGCATCCTTTTTGGGGATCGTGATTCATAATAATTAAACCCTGTGTTTCTTTTACTTCTTTGAGAATTTTTATCTTTGCCATATAGCTTGTTTTACGGCATAATTCATACGCAGAAGTTACAGAAGGACTCAGATGCAGAAATGAGGGGATCATATCTCCTGCATAGTAAATTGCTCGTCCCTGATCCATAATCTTAACGATCTGCATACCTTCAGAATGACCCTGAACTAATTGTAGATGAATATTCGGAAAAAGCTCTGTGTCTCCATCAATGATATCCAATCTGATAGAATCACTCAGCACATTGATATGTTCTCGAAAGGGGTAAGCAGCCTGATTCAATTCATTTGGGTTTGTTGCCATCAACCATTCTTTCTTTTGAATATGATGGTATGCATTGGGAAAAGTCAATTCATTTGGAAAATCTTTATGTAAAATACCTCCGATATGATCAAAATGTAAATGTGTAAATACTACATGATGAATATCATGACGGCTTATACCTAACTCATTCAAATTTTCCAGCAAAGAGAAATGACCTGGTCTGTATATTTTAAACTGCTTATCACTGAGTAAATTACCTACTCCTGTATCGACCAGTATATTGCAGTTTTTATTTTGAATCAGCAGGCAGTTTAAAGCCATTTTGATGGTATCATTTTCATCTGTCTGCAGATATTTTTTCCAGATTGCTTTAGGCAATACGCCCATCGCTGCTCCGGCATCCGTATAATAATCACCGGCACTCACAGTTGTAATCCTGATATCCGGGTTCTTTGTCTCTATTCTCATCATTTTGTCCTTTTATAAAACATATACTGCTAAACTAAGACTTTTTTAGGTATATGAATCAGCCCATTTTTATTATGAAGTAAATTTCTCAATGAAATGAGAAAATGGTTAATTCCCCTCCTGTGGAAGGGTGGCACGCTGTGCCAGGGAGGTACGTTTAATAAACTTTTTGAAAAAGATTCTATTTTAAAAAGATAATCATGTTTAAAAGGGGCTTTCAGATGGATAAATAACATCCAAACGGTTATGAACTTACCACCCCGCCCCAAAGGGGCACCCCTCCAATGGAGGGGAATTTTAACATTATCTAAAAAATACATTAACTATCTTTTCAATCCTCAATTAAAGACATTGTACACAAATCATTATTCATTAGTTTTATATACAGAGAATCCCCTCGTTTGAGGGGATTCTCGTACAAACTATTCTTTATCATCAGACTCAGGTCTGTCAAAATTTCGGGGAGGTCTTCTAAAAGTGCGTCTTTCATCCGGATTACTGTTAAAACGGCCACGGGCAAAAGAGATAACCACCTGACGTTTTTTGCCTTCTCCGACAGTAGTGGTTTTAAACCGTTTATCTTCCAAAACCAGCTGATGTACAATTCTTCTTTCAGATGAGGTCATCGGTTTCAGTTTAATACTGATCTTGGTTTTTAAGATCTTGGACATAGCAAATTTTACTTCACGCACCAAACCGTCAGAACGTCTCTGACGATAATTATCCACATCGAGTTTGATCGCATTTCTATTTTCCTGATTTCTGAAGACTGCCAGATTTAGCAGATATTCAAGATCATTGAGGAAATTACCGTCTTTTCCGATGATAAAGCCTGGTTCAGCAGGATTAATGATCGTAACATTGTAGGCATCGTTTTCTTTTTCGATCAGTACAGATTCCAGTTCCATTGGAATTCTTTTAAAAAATTCATCCAGATAATTACGGATCAGATCTTCTGTGTCACAATAAGAGAATTTTACTATCGCCTGTTTTCCGCCAAACAGACCTAAGAAAGAAGTACTTTCTTTTTGCAGTACTTCATAAGAGAATTGTTCATCATTCAGATTGGTTTCGGCTTTAAACTCTTCGATAGCGAGTTCAACCGTTTTTGCAAATTTTTCAATAGTTTTCATCGTAAAGCCTTCTTTTTATAATCTTGGTATAATTGTTGTGCGATCTGGAAGACGTTAAAGACCATCCAGTACAGTACTAAGCCTGATGGCAGGGATTTGAAAATAAAGAACATAAACACGGGCATAATATACATCATCATTTTTTGACTCTGCATAGCTGCCTGTTGTTTTTCATCCATTTTCTTGAAATCTTCAGGACTTGGAGTCACCTGAGTCATTTTTTGTTGAAGGAACATTGAAACACCCATCAGAATAGGCAGAATCCAGTAAGGATCGGGTTCGGAAAGGTCTGTCAGCCAGCCAAAAAAGCCGGTTTGTCTCAGATCGATAGAAAAGCGTAAAACCGGATAAAGTGCAAAGAATATCGGCATTTGCAGTAATAAAGGAAGACAACCGCTCACAGGATTAACCTTGTGTTCTTTATACAGCTTTTTAAGTTCCTGATTCATGCGAACAGGGTCATTTTTAAACTGTTGCTGAATCTCGCGCATCATTGGATTGATTTCCTGCATTTTCTTTGCAGAGTTCATGGTTTTATTGGTTAAAGGTGATAACACTAATTTTAAGATAAGTGCAAAGATAATGATGACAATACCCCAGTTAGTAACCCATTTGTTAACGAATTTCAGGAATTGAAGGAACAGCTTACTGATCCATCTGATCCAGCTTCCGCCTAATTCTGCGATATCTTCCATACCGTTTTTAAATGACGATAAGCGATAAAAATCAACCGGTCCCAGATAAAGCTGGTAAGAATCTTCAAACACACTGCTCTTTTTGGAGAATTCTACATTGTAAATAAATGCAGGGCTTTCATTAACAGAGAAGATATCAATCTCTTTAGATTCGATTTTCTTTTCAGGGATTAATGCGTAAATGAAATATTTGGAACGAATAGCTGCCCAGTCTATAAGACCTGTATGTTTTAATGTATTCAGTTTCTGGTTTTTACTGTTCAGTTTAGAAATGTCTTTAATAATCTTATGAAGTGTAAATTGCTGGTATTCATTATTAACCTGACTGATCACCTTAAAGGTGTTTTTCTTGTCTTTTACAGAAGCCGGATTATCTTCTGTCAGATTGATACCGGAATCAAACTGAATATTGTAACCATCCACTGCGGTATAATTATCGCAAACAATATTAAAATCAAGCGTATAATCTGTTTTTAAAACAAATTGTTTACTGATAATGCGTTGTCCCTGAGCATTTTCCATAAAGAAAGTCAGGGTCTGACTGCTGTCTGTTTTAGTGAGTTCATGCTTTAAATGATACTGATTTAATGAAACAAGCCCATTGCTTGTTTTCAGTTGCAGATTACTTAACTGCTGATTCTCAGGAATCAGTTGAACCGGTGTTTTCTTGTCAGAAATCGTATAATCCTTCACAACGATGGATTTGATATTTCCGCCCTGATTAGTGAACGTTAAAGCCAGATGCTGGTTTTCCATAAAAATAGCGTCATTGAGTTCGACCGCTTGAGAAAGAAGAGAGTCATTGACGATTTTGACGTCCTGAATATTTTCTTTATTAAGCGTGTTTTCTTTTTGAGCCACAGTTTCCTGTGCTGCAGGCTGTTGGGTATTGGCAACCGTTTTTGGTTTCCAGAAATATTCTGAAGCGACCCAGTAAATCAGCATAATTAAAACTATTGCGATGAGTGTTCTTTTTTCCAAATTTCCTCCAAAATTAAATTACATCATTCTGTAGAACGACAATTTTTGTCGTTTATCGTAATACGACCATCCTGGTCGTTTAACGTATATTTTCGTACAATAAACATCATATCTGTAGAATACCGTTTAAGGTAAAGGATCATGTCCACCCGGATGAAATGGATGACACTTTAAGATACGTTTAAGAGATAAAAAGAGAGCCTTGTGGAGCGGGTATTTCATAAAAGCCTGTCTGGCATATTCACTGCATGTAGGGGTAAAACGGCAGGAAGGGGGGATAACAGGAGAGATAATTTTTTGATAAAATCGTATGATAACGTAAAAAGGGTAATTAACGAGACGCATAACGATTAAGTCTTTGAAATTGAGTGTATATATCATCTTTTATCTGGGTAAATTCCACATGGGCAGCATCCGGTTTGGCGATAATGTTCACCAGAAAACGGGATAAGGCTGGAGGCTCAGTAAAGTCCTGAAGAATCGCTTTTAAACGCCTTCTGACACGATTGCGGACAACCGCATTCCCTACTTTTTTACTTACTGTGATTCCTACAGCCAGTTCCTGGTTTTCCTCGTTTTCGATATAGATCAACAAAAAGTATTTACCAAAAATTTTAGTCTGACTTCTTCTGAGTTGGTCAAATAATCTTTTTTGTGTGATTCTTAGCATTTATACGCAGAGTACTTTTCTTCCTTTAGCTCTTCTGCGTGCTAATACTTTACGACCATTCTTGGTAGCCATTCTGGCTCTGAATCCGTGAACGGATTTTTTTCTTCTATTGTGTGGCTGAAACGTTCTTTTCATTTTTTATTCCTCCGATTTTTATCTTTTTTTATATTTTTTTTCTTAGATTGCCAAATTATTTGTTTCAAGGGAAGTGTCAAGCATAAAAATAAAAGCAAAGATTTTAGTCTTTTACATCATGTCAATTCTTCCTAAAATTCCTTTATCTTCTTGAAAATACTTTCTAATCTGCAGGAGACATGAAACGAAACACACTATATCTAAACAGTTTGAATTAAAAACCGCATAAGCGGGATTTGAGTTAAAAACGCAACAAATAAGAATAAAAAATAACTACCATCCTTTGGAGGAGTGGTACTTGTTGAGACGCGATTTATCGCGTCTGTGCCGGAGTGGTCACTTCTATAGAAATATCTGTCCTCAGTTATCCCAAAAAGAATTAGTTCAACTAGGGATAGTTGAACCTACTGCAAAGCGTAGGATCTCCTTGATGAACTACTTGAATAAAAAATATTTCACTTTCTTCTCTGTGTCTCTCTGTGTTCTCTGTAGTTAAATAATAATAATTTCCGTGCAATCTGCGTCTCAAATATCTTTCATTCTTATATAAAAAAAATTATTTTTATTGACACTTCACCTAAAAAGGCTTATATTTAAATCAGCCATAGCACGAAAATATAAAAGAAAGGAGGAAATAAATGGTCTTATCAAATTTGGGTGCTTTAAACAACAACTCATCTTCTTTAATGGAAAGCCAAACTCTGGTTAGAAAGAATTCCAGGGTGGATGCAAACAAGTTTACCAGAAGATTATCAACTGGTCAAAGATTCAATGCACCTTTAGAAGACAGTGATGCTGTACCCAATCATGCTACATATAGTGTTGGGTCATCTCTTAAGACAAATCAAAATCAACAGGAATTTGCTCAATCCATGCAATCAAGTCTTAATGCAAATCCAAATTTTCTTTCGATAACAAATCCAACTGAGCAGAATACTGATCCATCAGGAACAGCTGACACTCAACAAACTTCTAATCCCGATTTAGAAAATACAAAATATGTATCTTCTCAAATTGATTCTCCTGACAGCCCTGCCATTGCCACTGAGTTTGGTTCTGATTCTATCAGCACAATCAGACAAGCTGCCTTGGGTATGCTTCAACAAGCGAGCCAGGAAGCTTCAGATCTGTCCCGTTTAATCCGGAGCTAAAGGCGATGAATAATTTTAACAGAAAGGAGGTACAATGATTGAAATCAAGATGAACACTCCAAATCTCTATTTGTCTCAGAACACTCAAAGGCAAACGGTAAAGCAAAGGCTCTCAGAGGTGAATAGTCTTGCTCCAATGGAAGATTTAGAGAGCCTGAGAACCAGAGAAGAGATTAAATCTGTAAGCCAGACAGAAAATCCTACTACAGGCAATACACAAAATACTCAGAACATTAGTCAAAACAGGCAAGAATTTGCAGAATCCATGCAATCAAATCTCGAATCGTTACAAAACAGAGCAATGAATATGAGCCAATCAGGTAATCAGTCAAATGCGTTAAAAGCCCTCAACACGAATACGAATCTGCCTGATGTAGATGCTCATTTCAGAAGCGATCCGCTTACCTATCAACGAATACAAGATGATATTCTAAAAAATGAACCGGATTATGTCTCAAATCAACTAAACAAATTCTCGACATCAAGTATTGATGTAAACCTCAAAGCAATCAATAGTGATATGCAATTATTAAAAAAATTCATGGGTTAAAACCATAGCCTGGCACCTCCCATAAATTTGTTTAAAAACTCTATAATTGTCATACGAATATTGTAGGAACAACTATCTTTAGCTGTTTCAAATCATCAACTAAAACCAGAATTCTGTAAGAATAATTTCATAGGGGCATCGCCCTGATATCTTCGTAGCAAAGTATCACCAATATATTCAAGGGGCAGAGCCCTGTTATCTGAATTAAGCTTATTTGTAATACGATCAACCCTGATAAAGTGCTATAATTGTAGTGCTAAATATGAATAATCTATGGTTTTAACCATGCGGTTTGAGAATCCTACATACCTCACGTTCCAGCAGAGCGGAACAAGCTAACATTCCGGAGGAATGAAATGTAGATAACCCTGTGCGTAAGCGCATGGAAAACAATGAACTACAAAGTTAAGCACCGTAGGTGCGACATAATGTAAGACAGGCAACCCTGTTTACCATCGTAAATCTTGCATACCTGAGATAACACCAAATCAAAACCAACACCCTCTATATATATTACCCGGACAAAAACCTGAAATTTTGGTTTTTTTTTTGATTTTTTAAATAAACATTGAATATTTTCTTTTAATTACAATAATCAATGCAAGGCTTTGTCCAGTTTATCCAGAATTATACATCCATTCTCATAATGAAAGAACATCCGTTTTGCATCTTCATTATGCCAGGCATCACACTCATACAAGGATACATTTTTTTCTGTACCCTTAATCGCTTTACAATCTAAGGAAAAGGGATTATATTTACCATTAGAATAAACATATTTCACCAGATCGTCTATTTTTTTATTAAGCTCATATATTTTTTGAGCATTTAAGTTAAGACTTCTTACAGAGTTTAAGAATGAATTACTGAATTGAACTTTTATATCAGGACTGTCATAAAGTTTTTGTATATACAAGTCTTTCTTTATAGATTCCCAGATCGCTTCGCCCCAGGTTGAAAGAGTATAATCGTTATCAATTTCCATCATTAGGATTTCAGGGATATTTTTTATCTCATTTTTAGTTATCTTTAATCCTATATTCATCTTTCGAATCACTTGAATATGCCGTTCCATCACATCTTTAATACTAAACTGAATAGGTAGTTTAGGTATTCTCATCAATTGTTCAGAAGATTCAAACAAATAAAACACTTCATCGGCAAAAAACTGAGCAATCGTTTGCAAAAAAGCATTTACGCTTTTAAAACCGCCAGTTAGATTATAAATAATCTGATAATTATTAGAATAAGAATCATGTAAAACACTTAACTGACCAATTAACTCACTTAAAGCAGTATGAAATAGCGTATAATCCCTTGTTTGTAAATCTCTTTGTTCTAACAGAAAAACCTGAATTGATAATTTTTCAGTTAAATAATCTTTTATAATATCTGCAGTTCCTCTACCAATTAAAGTATCTGTTGGCAATAAAAAAACAATATCTTCTGAAACAGGAAAACCCTTATAGAATGTAAACAATCCATTCAACTCAGCAGATATTCTTTTAACTGTTTCAAAATCAGCATTTAAAACCTTATTTTTTCTATTCTGCAGGATCTGATTGATGAAGATTCTGTCTTCCGGACTTACAATCTCGTTTATATTTTTGACGTTTGAGTTGCGATTTAAAACCTTTCTTTCATCATCCTGACTATCATTTGTCAGGATACTGGTACCACAGGTACATAAAATCAATCTGTTCTTTTTCATGGTTCCTTCTGTTCTTCGAGCTTCCAGAGTTTTTTCTACAAGCAAGATGCTTGTAGTACGGATTTCGTTGTTTTTCGTACTGCGAGCTTCCAGCTTGCAGCCCTTTATTTTTACAAGCAAGATGCTTGTAGTACGAACTTTGTTGTTTTTCGTACTGCGAACATCTTGTTTGCAGATATTTTCTCTTCCCGTACTACAAGCTTCCAGCTTGTAGCCTTTTTTTTCTACAAGCGGGACGCTTGTAGTACGGAGTTGACACTTGTAGTACAAAATCAAGTGTGCAGGCTTTTACAGCCTGCACACAGAAAATTACATATCTACAAACTCTATTTCCACCCAACCAAGCGTTTGATTTTGTGCCAGATTCCTGGATTTTGGATTCAGATTAGACATTCTTAATGACAGAGAATGACACCCTTGCCCCTTTCCTAAACGAAAAACAGCTTTATTGGGAGTATCTTTCAAACTATCATAATTTACTAAAGCAGATCTAAGCCCATTAAGAGAATTTATCGATTTTAGTTTTAAAATATCTTTCTGAATGATATTATAATAAAAAACCTTTGCTGACTGAACCAGATAATTTGCTATATTATTGATGTTTAAGTTCAGACTTCTGTCAAAATATCGGGTCATTTCACTATTAATGGATAATGTTCCTGTATAGACCTGATCTGAACTTTTGATTACTTCAGCAAAATAAGGAATCGCTGAGGTTCTGCCTGTTGTTTTGTTTTCAATTTTTTGTACAGTAAGGGAATCTGTTCCAGCATGAATATCAGAAACCTTGAAATACTTAAAGGGATCAGATTTTACATCGAATTTTTCATAATTGATTCTCATACTCATAACAGACGCTTCTGTCAGTTGAGCATCGTTAACAAATCTATTACCTCTTCGTTTTTGATAAATTCCAGTGTTTAAATGAGTCTGCATCGCTGACAGTAATATGGTTCTAAAACAACCTTTCAGAGAACTGCCTGGAATAACCGGTTCACTAAACAGTTCTGAACGGTAAAATTCAAGCAACAGGTTTTGATTGTCTTTGCTTCTGAGATTATTCAAAAAGGCACTTTGAAATTCAGGATCTACCGGATATGAATGTTTGTAAAGCTGAGTATCATTTTCATCAAACTGATTATAGTAGTAATTGACGATATTGTAGATATCAGCAGTATCAACCACTTCTTTAAGTCTGGAATCTGGTGTATTAAGTAGTTTTTTAATGTATTGACCTTCATTGAGATAATACAAATGATTATTTTTCACAATGTAATTCAGAGGATTCAGATGTTCACCTGAACCTATATGAAGCGGACTGAGAACTTTGAGTCGGATCTGGTAGTTTTTAACACTCATCTGTCACCTCATTGTCCGTTCTACAAGCATCCTGCTTGTAGCTCTCTTCCTCCGTACTACAAGCATCCTGCTTGTAGCTTTTCTGCAAGCTGGAAGCTCGCAGTACGGAATCATCTTGCTTGTAGCTTTCCTGCAAGCTGGAAGCTCGCAGTACGAGATCATCTTGCTTGTAGCTTTTCTGCAAGCCTGAGACTCTCAGAAGCGTTTCAGACTCCAGCTTCAACGGGATGACATAGGCACAGAGGTTTTGAACCACTTCCGGTTGAAATGGGTGTACATTTTGTAAGATTGTCCCTTGTGGCGCTTCATTGCCAAAGAAAACAGAACCAGGCGTAAACATGAATACCGGATGCTTAAAAGGAGATTCTTTTAATGCCAGATAGCCACCTAATTTAGCAAATTTCACTTTACTGTTATACAGGACATGAGTTGTGTCTGATTCAGAAGGCACACAATTTGACAGTAAAAGCCAGGCATTAGCATCCTCTTTACAATCAGTCAGTTCACCACATTCACTTACTTCAATGTCAAAATGTCCTTTACCGGTATGTTTATTCTTACCAAAACCATAATGACTCATGGATGAAAAAATCTCCTGCAAATCGGACAGATCAAAACAATCAGTCTTTAACCAGGAATAAAATTCTGTATTTTCTTCATAAAATCGGGTATGTTCCTGATAGAGATTTTCCATATCTGCCGATGTAGTACCAGTTAAACGGTTGATCGTATTATGAGTTATAATGTTCAATTGACCTGAAGATTGAGAATCTGGCAGTAAATTGATCTTTTGTTTATAATGATCATGGATCAATTTCTCATTGGAAAAGTCATTTGAATTCTGTTTTAATAAATCCAGACTAATGCTTTTCATTTTCTTTATTTCTTTACGTTTTTCATCATAAGAAAATCCACAGACTGCTTCCAGACGTTTGATAACATCCCTGCTTAATGGTAGTTTTGGCATCGATAAGCGCATATCTTGGAAGGCATTGGATAAAACAAAGTGTTTTTCAAGCTTTTTGAGCTGTTCCAAAAACAATTTGAGTCTGTCTTCTCCTTTTTTATATAGCAGATTCCAGCAAAAATGCCCGAATATGGTATCGCTTTCCAATTCAGTGGATAATGCGGATTTAAGTATCCATTTGATTTGATAGTTTTTCATGAATTCTCCTTTAGTCTAAGGAGAATTCATGATCATTCTCTGTCAGACCAAAAAACTTAATTTTACCGCTTCCCCTGCTTCCGGATCCGCCTAAAGCGTCATTTTCTACCAGTTTCAATCCTTTCTTTAGCAGTTTAAAATGTTCTTCAGCATTGTCATTTTCAAAAGATCGCAAAATAATTTCAAAAGCAAAGACTGTGCCGGCAGAAACTCGTTCTATCTGTCTTGGTCCTCCTCCTCCAACTGTTCCTGATAAACGATCTATAGTAACTTCTGTCTTAGCTTCTACAAAATCGGAACCCATAAGTTCACGAATTTCTTCAATATTTGTATGAATATCATTTATTGTAAATGATTCTTTGTTAAATTCCTTTATTACTCCAATAATATGAGAGTCTCTGAAAATCACTCTTGTAGGCATAAAATTTGTATCTTTTGAGTGTTCAATATTCCCAAAAACAAGTGGAATTGTGTTATTATTAAATCTATGATAAACTGGAATAGTCATTTTTTTTGGAATTAATTCTTTAATATTTCTAATTACTGAGTGTTCCAGCAAAAATCTCATTTTGCCTTTCAAACTGGAGCCAGGTATGTAGGGTAAACCTGTTAGAGGATTCTTTATTACCGGATTATCAATTCCGCCAATATGAATACCGGCATCTGATCCACCAATATGTAATCCTGATTGTAACAAGATATAACCTTTTATAATTCTGTTTGTTAACATAATATCCTCCGTTTATTTTGTTTTTGGATTATAAGCAACAAGGGCTTCCATTAATATACATGCATTTTCAAAACGAACAGGAAATAGATCATCTTTATCTATTTCATCAACGAGATTTGTAATAAATTGAATAAATTCCTCAGGGACAATACCTTTTTTATATTTTACTTTTGCTTTTAACATTTTCACCATAATTACTTTTTCATCTTTTTTAAGAGGGCTAGATTTTATTCTTAAAAATTCATGATAAAAATTTCTTAACTGACTTCTAGTAAAATCTTTTCTGTGAAACCGATATCCATCAGCTAATTCTTCAGAGAATTGTTTAGCAAATTGATCTATCCATTCAATTCTAATTAACCCATCAGGGGAGAAAAATTCATTTTTTTGTTCATAACTCATTTGATCCTCCTTTATTTGCATTACGGTTTGCATATAATGACACATGCAAAATTGCTTTTAGTAGTCTGAAAATATCTGTTTTCGCTTTGTTATTATCAACTTGAATCAGCGCCTGAATATTTTGGTATGCTGGTTCTTCTTTATTAAAGTTTCTTTTGAGATCATATGTGATCTGTGCCGGGTACAGTAAATCTCTGACATTTTGTTTCACTTTAGGATTTGGGTACTTTGTATTCATATAGGAGTGATGATACTGGAACAATTTATAAACAAATTGAGTTGAAAAACCTTTACTTTGTTTGCTGTTCAGATGATTAAAATACTGTTCAGCCTCATTGATAAAGGGTTCATATTCATCCCAAGGGATCAATGTATCAAAGAGAAATACACTATTTTTCTCAGTTTGCTTATATTTCAAATCATAGGATTTTTTCGCTTTTTCCAATGCCTCTTCGGTCTTCTCTATGAAGAATTTTGCCGGAGATTTACCATGCATCAATTCAATTCCACAGGAGAAATGAAGTTCAGGGTTATTGCAGGTAAACAAGTCAAAATCCTGTTTCAAACGCAGGGCAAACAGAATTACTGTCAGCCAGGGTCCGATCAGGCAAAAGTCATCCCCGCCTGTATAAACAGTATAGATAGTATTAAAAGGAATCTCTACGTCACAGAATCTTGAAGAATCGTTTTCCAGCAACCAGGGAATGTATTCTGAGAAAAAGAAGTCCATCTGAGACGAGCAGGTCATATACCTTGCCAGAGACAATTGATTCCCTGGTAAAGCAAGCCCTTTCTGAAAAATAGAGCCCAGATTATCAACATCCCCTTTAATGATAGCATTGGCACATAATCCTGATTTTTTACCGTGTGGCCAATCAATAGATGATTTCCGGGCAATACTTTCCAGATCAATCACGCTTACTTCCTCTTCATTCTTGTTTTCAACAGGGATGTATGCCGCAGTTGCTTTATATGGAAATGCCTGATGTAAGCCTTTTTCTCCTTTTTGGTACGCATAAATACTAAATGTTGCATTCTCTTTCAGTAATCTGTTTTTAAAAGAGTTCAGATTATTTTCTTTCAATAAGAAAAGTCCTGTATCTCCAATTCTGGCAAATTCTCTTTCATCTTTTTCAACATTGGCTATAGCAACAAACTGATTTTTTGGCAATCTTTTGCCCAGTTCCATTTCCTGATCACAAACCTCACAACTTTCATCGTTAGCCTTGATTCTTCTGTTACAGTAAGGACAGAGATTGTCATTCACCAATTTCTCATGATTGACGATAAAAGCGCTCGGAGTCCATTTACCTGTATCAGAAGTAACTAAACGACTTTGAAAACGCGTTGATTTCTTAATTTCCAGTTTGTCAAAAAACTGCTCAAGTGTTTCTTTTAGATTTGACTGATGCAAATCATCAAACTTCACTTTCATTGACCAGTCCAGATTCAAACTGACAGATGCCAGAAATTCCTGATAGAAAGCCTGATCTGTTTCCTGCTGAATCTTTATCAATTGTTGTTTGATAACATCAGACTCCGGTGCCAGGAGTATAAATTTACCTCCGGCATTGATCAACACATTTTGCTGGCAGAGTCCGCACTGATTGATAATCTTAAATAAAACCATATCAGACAGGGCTTTAATCTTAAAAGAACGGGCTCTGAGAAATTTTGTACCTTTCTGAGAATTTTCAGGATTCAGATCATAGAGATAATTCTGAATACCGCTCAAATCTCCACCAATCAGCATATAGCCTGAAGAATCTTTAATTTCCTGAAGAGTAAGTTTAACTTCATAATCGACATATCTCTGATATAGCACAGCAGCAATTAATGCAGTTGTTCGACTGTGATGATACAAAGAACTGGTAGGATGCTCCTCCTGAGTATTACCCGGAACACAATAAAAATACTTTTCCATCAGATAATCAACACTGTTCAAAAAGTGAGGAAATTCCCTGTTATCTGTCCAGACATTAGACAATTGCTGATAATTCTGATCAAATGAGTCAAATAAGGATTTGTAATCAGCCACTCTGGTTTTGATTTTTGCATCTTCAGGGAAAAAACTATCAGCATTCAATGGCTTAAACTGATAGGCTTTTTGATATCTGACTGGTTCTTCACTTTTAAGTCTGATCTCCTGAAAAACAGAATAAAGGGGAATCGATTTGTAATTTTGATTCATCTTGTCGCCCCGATCATAATCAGCAGCTAATTGATCAGCTGCTTTCAACATGATCAGAAGATTTTGATCATCAGTATTTGGAACACTCTCCAGATGATGTGAAGCGGATAAATTAATCATTCTCTGCCATTTTTCTTTCGAAATTAATCCACAAGGATTCTTGTCTAAAAATTCGTCTGTCCAGCAGGCATGCCAATGACTGTCATAATGCTGATGAGATTTTGCTCTGTCCTTATATCTCTCTGAGAGAAGAATCTCTGCTCTTTGCATTACCTTGCCAATATCATGCATCAGTGCCGAAAAGACAAACTCATGTAAAGTTAACTTTTCATGCGCCATGAAACCTCCTTTCAATTTTTTCCCGCACTGCGAGCTAATTCCACTCCTTTGGAGGGGTGTCACGAAGTGACGGGGTGGTACGTTCACCGTTCTGCGAGCTTCCAGCTTGCAGATTGTTTTTCTTCTTCTGCCGTACTGCGAACATCTTGTTTGCAGAAATTCTTTTTCTACAAGCGGGACGCTTGTAGTACGGATCGCTTCCAGCTTGCAGCCTGTTGTTTTTCTACAAGCGGGACGCTTGTAGTACGGAGTTGACACTTGTAGTACGAGTTACACCTGTTCACATTCCAAAAAATACTTCCCGTTACCAAAAGCGGTTTGTTTTCCTGCTTGAACCAATTCTCCTGTTTTCAATATCAGAACCAGTTCAGGGTGAGGCTTTTCGATTATAACATTGCCAATTAACCCGCCAATACTCATCTTTTGATTTTGCCGGAATGATTTTCGATACTTTTCTCTCCAAATCAAGTTTGAGCTGACCTGACATTGAAGAAAATCCGGATTAAATATTATAGTATCAGATTCTCTATCAGAAAAATACTCATTGATAAAATTCAGTCTTCTGATTAAGGATTTTACAAAAGCTTCGAAGTTAAACTGTTTCATTAGTTGATTTTGATACTTCATCCTCAATGGCGTTTGAAAAATCAGTTTTACTTTTTGAAATTCATCGTGTTGTTTTGTCTCGGTCTGACTGATATGAATACGATTCAGATCTCTGAAATCATTATTTACAATCAAATGATCCTCCTGATCCAGAATTCTAATCAGTTTCAAATGCAGTTTCTCGCCTTTAAAGAATAAAGGTTTTTCAGCAATTTGTAAAATAGGCAGTAATACCTTGTCGTAGTGTGACGTAAGAAAACCAAGTAAAATAAAATGAACTTCCAGTTCTGTTTTATTTTTTTGATTATGATAAATAATATAGGGTCTGTACTCATCATTTTCACCGTACTTTTTTTCAAAAATACTAAAGTATGGGCAATGATTAAACGTACATTCCTGACATTCAATATTCCTCTGCATACAGAATATCTGCTTTAAATTCCGACCCCAAATTCCTCTTATGGAAGAACTTAAATCATGATCTAAAGCCTCTTTATTTTCAACAGAGAAATAGCACTTAAAAACGCAGTAGTCCACAATTTCTCCAGACTTCTTATTCTCTGTGCCAAAAATAACACTTCAGAATAATCCTGTCAAGAAATATTTTCTAAAATCACAATATTCTTTTACCTACCATACTACAAACATTACACTTCCGTTCTACAAGCATCCAATCCGTACTACAAGCATCCTGCTTGTAGAATTTTCATCTTTTCGTACAACAAACAAAACACTTCCGTACTACAAGCATCCTGCTTGTAGATAAGATACTTCAACAAATCCCCTAAGTCGGGTCTATTTTCCCGTACTACAAGCATCTTGCTTGTAAATTCTTCATGTTTTCGTACAACAAACATAACACTTCCGTACTACAAGCATCCTGCTTGTAGATAAGACACTTCAACAAATCCCCTAAGTCGGGTCTATTTTCCCGTACTACAAGCATCTTGCTTGTAGAATTTTCATCTTTTTGTACTACATACTTCCAATCAGTACTACAAGCATCTTGCTTGTAGAAAGCCAAGATTGTTCAAAAAATCCCCTAAGTCGGGTCATTTAAATTCTGATCCATTCCCCACGAATTATGCTCCTGCTCACTTACATTCGTCTCAATCCCCTAAGTAGGGTCATTTAAATTCTGATTGGGAACGAAAAGATGATTATGAAGATGCAGTTGAACAGTCTCAATCCCCTAAGTCGGGTCATTTAAATTCTGATAATAAACTTCATTAAATCAGTGGAGTATATTAAATCAGTCTCAATCCCCTAAGTCGGGTCATTTAAATTCTGATATGGCTTGTATCAATCTCAGGATACTGATGAATTAAGTCTCAATCCCCTAAGTCGGGTCATTTAAATTCTGATGGTGCAGTCGCTCTTTTTACAGACGCATAAGTGAATTAAGTCTCAATCCCCTAAGTCGGGTCATTTAAATTCTGATAATAAAGTTAGAAACAAAACCTGAAAAAAATAAAAAAAAGTCTCAATCCCCTA
>JAKQQL010000308.1:0-5503 GCA_029564175.1 Candidatus Cloacimonadota bacterium | reverse complement strand
TCAAGGAATTTTCGTAGGAAAAGCGCCGCCTATCTTTCTTTCTGCCACCTCAGCCAGCCCTTCATTCCTTCCATGAACTCCTCTTTCAATCCCTCCGGCGCCAGAATCTTCACGTTAGGCAGCCATGTCTTCAGAATGTTCTATTTGTCAGATAATTGATGCAAGACACGTAAATAGGGTCACAGCCAACACGGGCACAGTTTACCTGAAACTCGGCAGGTAACTGTCCCCAGTCGGCATAGATAGGTGAATAGAGAATATCCGCGTCGCAGGCATTCTTTAAATAATTGATGATTTTAAGAAGATGGAGACTTTGAAAATTTTCATAATGATGATTGGTTTTCAGTGAATAATAGAAATTCTCAAAATCTACAAACATTATGGCTTTCTTCTTGCTCATAACAGCTCTCCATTAAAAAGTCATTATACTGATTGTCTTTCCAATTCCTACATTTGGGCGTTTCCAATAATTTATTTTTCTGAGTAGTCCTGACAGTCATGTCTACTTCTCTAAATTGGAGACTTTTATCCTTTTTGTATAAACTTCAATCACTTTTCTGATCTTTTCCTGCCTTTTTATAAATCGTCCAATAGGATCGGTGGTGTAATGCCGAATAGCTCGTTTTTTAATCTCGTCAACACCAGAATAGCTTTTGCAGCCCGCGTGATTGAGCAGTGAAGGTGATAATTTTTGAATCTGATCCATAACTGTGTAACTGAGATTGACAACTGACTTGTTGCTCTGATTTGCATAATTAATAGTCCAGATAAGGTCGCAAATCTCACTCTGTTTACTAACCATGTCAAGAATTTCTTCCGATATTTTAAATCCGGATATTAATTTAACACCATGCTTATTCCATCGTTCATAATATTCATTAAAAACCATTTTAATTCTCCCTACCTGTTTTAATGTTTTTGAATATGATCAGAATTGACTCCACTCAGCTTACCTTCAAACGCTTCCTGAATTCCCTTGGCCTCTCATATCCAGGTAAAGACCAGATTCCTCTTTTTGCGGATCGTGCCTCTTTCTCGACTTTCAGGAATTCTGTTTTGTATGGTTCCTTTAGATATTCAATGAATGCTTCTGCGTGTCCTTCCCTGATCATTTCAAAATTTATATTTCTGTCATTTAACCAGATCATACAGACGGCGCGCCGATATTTATCAAATTCAATGATGTCCGCTTTAACCTGTTTGCCCATTACCTTGTTCTCAAGAGCTTTCCACGAAGCATCTCCATAAGGTTGACCTGGGATATTGACCTGACCGGTATGTTTGTTGATCTTGTTTGTTTCAGGAGCATCTATTCCATATAACCTGACTTTAAGCTTGGTCTGTTCCAGCGTTGTTAGGTGAATTGTGTCACCGTCAGATACCTTCGTTATTGCGCCGGTGACGGTGCGGATGGTGGCATAAGAAGATATGTTTATAAAAAATATTAATGATATGGCAAAGATTAAGATTGAGGATCGAATATATATTTTCATCAATTAATCCTTATTAAGAATGAGTATGATTGATTATTTATAATTATATACACATTTTCTTTCAAAAATCATTTAATCGTTAATTTTATTTCAATAATGCATAGTATTTAATTGACATATAAATTTCTATTTCTTATATTTAACCAAACAATAAATAGAAGAAGCAAATCATGCCAGATAAAAAAGTTCCTTATGTTGACGATTCAGGTAACGTCGTAATCCCCTTTAATTCAGATCCTCAGTATCACTTCTGGAAAGGCGGCAAAAATTTAGTGGATATTTTGCAAGAAATGAAAATCACAGAAGATGTATGGAAGAAACATACGGATAAGCCTTTCTCTGGGAAAGCGGTTTGAATTAGAAATTAGAATATGAAAAAAGGCGATCAAGCAAGGACTATCTATGGTAATATTGAAACAGTCTTTAAAAGGAACGGATGTCAAGTTTTTACTTATGAGTCGATCAGTAAAAACCACTGGTGGCATCCATCGAAGTTGAGTCCTATTTCATTAAGAAAAGAGTCGCAGAAACGAATATTTTGAAAAATGTGACACAATCTTTGTGTAATTTTAAGATTAACCACACCATTTATTCTATATATTTCATTGACACATAGACTTAATTGTTTATATAGACTCATTAGAAAAAATATAAATATTTGATAATTTAACAACAAATCATTATGATTGCTAAACCTAACGGAATATTTTCTTGGAATATAACTGAAATTGCACAATCTTTAAAAATAACAGAAAAAGATGTCAAACTTTATTTTACAGACGGACGAAGGGTGTCTTTTATTTTAGAAAGAAGAATTGCTTATGAAGTCATGAAAGCTAAACTAGCACCAACAGAAGGTGCTGGCTATGATATCGTTGCTTCAGACGGTGGAAAGTGGGAAGTGCGAAGCATTACCAGAGGTGGCATTTATTTTTGTCCAAGTTATATGGTTGGTTCTGGTCGTTCTTTCAATAAATCAGGATTCCTAGCTAAATTAAATGAGATTGAGGGTTATATTGTTTCAGATGTTGAATCATTTCCCGATATTCCTTTTTGGATTTTAAATAAAGATGTGGTTCAAAAATGGTGGGAAAGAGGTTTTATTGGAAATACTACAAAAATTTCTCGTGAAAAAGCTTTGGAGCTTATTAATTCTTTAAGTAAATGATTAGTAGAAACTGCAAATTATTTGATGACTTTGAAATTTCAGCAACACGGAATGTTACTGATGATTTTATTCATTACATTGAAGCTTTTTGTGATTTTGGGACATCAACAAAAAAAAGTTATATACATGTTGGGAAAGAACCAATTCCAGTATTTACAAATGAATTTTGGACTTCAAAACAAAGAGCTGCTCATAGTTTACATGAAATTTCTTATCGCGCTTGTTTTAAACCACAACTCCCCCACTTTTTTATTGATAAATTAACTATAGAAGGAGATGTTGTTTTTGATCCGTTTATGGGACGTGGGACTACTTTATTAGAAGGGGTGCTTTGTGGAAGAAATGTCGTGGGATGTGATGTTAATCCGTTAAGTAAAATAATTACTGAGCCTCGTTTAAATCCACCTTACATTAAATTAATTGAAGAAAGAATCAACAATATCTCTCTTGATTGGAAAGAAGAAATACCTGATGAACTTTTGGTATTTTATCATGAAAACACATTAAGAGAATTATGTGCATTAAGAGATTATTTTAAGATTAAAGGACCAAAGACTGATATAGTTGATAAATGGATACGAATGATAGCAACAAACAGGCTAACTGGACATTCACCTGGTTTTTTCTCTGTATACACGCTACCACCCAATCAAGCAGTGACTGTTAAAAGACAAGAAATGATAAATTTGAAAAGAAATCAGATTCCCGAGTATAGAGATGTGAAAAAAATTATTATCAAAAAAAGTAAATCTCTTTTGTCTGATGTAAATAAAAAAGATATAGAAATGTTCAATAAGTATGGCGTAAAAGCAAAAATTATCATCGGATCGTCTGATAACGTTGAAGGCATTCGTGCTAATTCTGTATCTTTGGTTGTAACTTCACCACCTTTCTTAAACATCGTTGATTACTCTACGGACAATTGGTTAAGATGTTGGTTCAATTCCATAGACAATGATAGTATTCCCATATGGATGTTTAAAAAAATTGAAGAATGGAAAGATGCAATGACGAGAGCATTTATAAAAATGCACGACTTATTAAAAACAAATGGTTTTGTTGCTTTCGAGGTAGGTGAAGTTAGGAATGGTAAGGTAAAGCTTGAGGATTATGTTATTCCGGCTGCTGAAGCTGCTGGTCTTGTTCCGATTCTAGTGCTAATAAACGACCAAGAATTCACAAAGACTTCAAACTGTTGGGGCGTAGATAATCTTCAAAAGGGCACCAATACAAATAGAATCATATTGTTGCAAAAAAAATAAATACATGTCTAATTTCCCAGAAATAATCATAACCGAAGAAATGATATGTGAAGCAAAAAGGCTTATACCATCAACAAAAGTCAATAGAACAATTGCATCTAAAATTGATACTTTAACAGGACATTTAGGCGAGTTTGTATTTGCGCAATGGTTTTATAACGATTGGCGACTGAATCGTGTTGGAAAAAACAAAGGTGATGTCGATTTTTCGGATATAGAAATAAAAACATCTTCTTTCCCTTTCAACGAAAATTTAAATTTACTTGTTCGTGAAGACTACGCAGCAAAACGTAAGCCACCATTTTATATACAAATTATCATTGATGTAAATTCCGTAAAAGCAAATATTATTAAAGCAGGCACAAAAGCTTATATTTGTGGTTTTGCAACATCAAAGGAGGTTGATACTGCACCATTAAAAGATTTTGGTAGTAAATTTGGCAAGAGTGGAGGATATAAATGTCGTTATATTCCTATTCGTAATTTAAAGGCCATGGGGCAATTTAAAGAAGATTATATAAACAGACATTCAACGTGAGTGAGCGGCCGATGAAAGATGATTCTTATATTCAAAGATTAGAGAACGTTGTTAAGCAAATGTTAACACCACTGAAAGACATTCCCTTTAATATGGTGATTGAATCTATGACAGGGAAAAAAGTTTTATCTTTTCTTTCAGTGAATCAGGATCATAAGGAAGTCTTATTAGCCTTAAGAGAGTCTGCAATATTAGCAGGTAATGAAATCAACAAGAATGGAATACTAAGGTCTAGACCAAATGAAGTTGGAAATGATATAGAACCATTCATAAGAAATGCTATGAATGATTTAAAATTAAATGCTTGTGTCCCTTCAGGTAAAAGTGGTAAAAAAAAGTCAACTGGATATCCCGATATTTTATTTTGGTTTAATAATAATCCATATTATTTGGAGTGTAAAACTTACAACATTGAAAATGTAAATACAACACAAAGGAGTTTTTATTTTTCGCCGTCTGATGAATTCAAAGTAATCTACGATGCACCGCATTTAATGTTATCATTTGAAATATATCAGGCTGGCGAACATGGACGAAATCATATTTACAAATGTAAAAAATATAAAATATTATCTTTAGAAGCCTTGTCACTTGACGTTAAATATGAATTTAATTCTGACAACAAGAGAATGTATTCCGGACAATATGGTACGATTATCCTACTTGAAGAGGATCTTGCGTAAGTTAATTAACCAAAAGGGATAAGTTTTATGGAAAAAAAATATTGGCTTTATGTAATAAATGAACTGCGTCATTTATCGGAAATAAAAGAGAAAGAAAGTTGGTGGTGTGTTAGATTAATTGAATCTAATACATTTTGTTCAGCATACGGCATGCAAACAGCAAAAATAAAAATATTAAAATCTTTTAATCCACCAATAAAATCTAATGAATTGAAAAAGATTATTGATAAGAACTTCCTTTTCGTTGGGCGCAGTATATTAAGCGCGGTCTTGTGTGTCAAGGAGATTTAGGGCACAAGATATGGGATTCGGCGCTGGTGACCCCGCTGAAGGTATTTGGCAATATTCGATCTATTGAA
>JAKQQL010000303.1:0-1834 GCA_029564175.1 Candidatus Cloacimonadota bacterium | reverse complement strand
CGGCTTTATGCCCACAACTGCCGATATTAAGCACAATACCGAACGGGAATTGCAAATTAGAGGTTTTGACAATCTGATTGACAAACTAAAATACCTGTTAAAAAATCCTGATGAACCTTTTAACCATTTCGACTGGAAACTCGATTTCCCCGAAGTGCTTAATCCTTATCTGGTGAATGGAAGTGAAGGGTTTGATATTGTGATTGGAAATCCACCTTACTTAAACTTCAAAATGTATTCGACAGTAGACAAGGAAGTATATAGACATCTGTTCTCTGAGATCTTTGATGGAAAAGCAGACATCTATTACTATTTTTTTTATAAATCTCATGAGCTTAGTAAAATTAAGGGAATAACAGTGTTAATTACTTCCAGATATTGGATAGAAGCAGAGTATGCAAAAAAACTAAGAAAATTTGTTTCTATGAAGTCAACACTGATAGAAATTATTGATTTTAAAAATGTTACAGTCTTTGATGGTATTGGAATAAAAACCTGCATTACAAGCTTTCTAAATATTCCCGATTATCTTACCCATTTCCATTATAGATTTCACCCTGGAAAGAAAATTGACTACATAGACCTAAGCGAATATGTTTCAAATATTATTCCAGCAGAAAATATAGTTGCTAAAGATTCATGGAATCTGACTAATGAAGAGTCAACAGATATACTAAAGTTAATTGAGAAGGAAACTGTATCCTTAGAAGAAATTGCCAATTGTAAACAAGGCATTGTGACTGGTCTTGATAAGGCCTTTATTTCAACAGAAAACGAATTTAAAAATCTACCAAAGAAAATAGTCAAGCCATGGCTAAAAGTTGGTGATATTCAGAAATATGCAATTGAAATAGTTGAGGAAAGAGAATTAGTCTACACTAAGCTAATCAATTCTTTAGATGATTATCCCCAGCTTAAACAAAGATTGCTGCCATATAAACCTAAATTATCAAACAGACGTGAGGCCAAGAATGGCAAAATCAGATGGTTCGATTTACAATGGCCTCGTGAGCAAGAATTTTTCGAATCGGAAAAATTGATTTGCAGATTCAAAGCATCTGAGAACACGTTTTGCTATGATGCAAATGGTTTTTATTCAAGTGCAGATACTACAGTAGTTGCTTTAAACGAAAGAGGAAAGAAAGAATTTGAGACTAAATATTTATTAGCACTACTAAATTCGAAGGTGCTATCCTTTTACTTCAAATCATATGGAAAATTGATGGATTATCGCTATGAATACTATCCCGGTCCAGTCGGAAGGCTTCGTATAAAGAAAACCGCCAAACAAAAGTGTTATAGCACTATTGTGACTTACATATTATTTCTAAAAACACAAAAATTGCAAACTGTATCAGACCAGCTCATCCCCACCTATTTCGAGCAAATCATTGATGGCATGGTGTACGAGTTGTATTTCCCCGAATTGTTAAAAAAGCGCAACCGTGAAATCATCAAATATTTAGGCGAGTTGCCGGAGTTTACAGAAGACATGAGCGATGAGCAAAAAATGCAGATATGCAAAAAGGTATTTGACCGTTTGAATGATAAGGAGCATCCGGTAAGGGTAAATTTAGAGAAAATGAAGGAAGAGATAAAAGAGATTCGCATTATTGAAGGCTTGGAATGAATAACCTCTGTGCCTCTCCATGCCCTCTGTGGTAAAAAAAATTTACCACTGAGAACACAGAGCTACACAGAGAAAAAATTAATTAATATGGAAATAAATCAAATAACAGAAAAAATCATCGGTTGTGCCATTGAAGTTCACAAGCAATTAGGCCCCGGCCTGCTCGAAAGCGCTTACGAAGAATGCTTGTTTTATGAGATTATA
>JAKQQL010000494.1:0-1691 GCA_029564175.1 Candidatus Cloacimonadota bacterium | reverse complement strand
AAATTTCAGCTCCCTTCCAGGGCGTTTGATGTTACATTTGCTGACCGTTATTCACTTTGTATCATGAATGCCGATAAATATATCAATGCATCGGAAAAAGAACAGATTGCAACTGGGTTTTATAACGACACCTATCACTTTGACCAGAATGCCTGCACTTCACCTCATTTGGTAGTCTGGACCGGCTCCGAGGATAATGTAAATCAATCCAGAAAGATCTTCTGGGATTTACTAAGGAAGGAAATTAACCGGAAGCAGTATGCGCTTCAACCGATTTCTGCTGTAGAGAAATTGACGGTTTTTTTCAGTCAAGCCATTGATACGAATAAAATCCACAAGTCGGACATCAATGACAATATACTATGGGTCAATGAATTGAAAACCCTTCCCGTTAACATTGAAGATTTTCGCTGTGCCGGTGGTTACTTCAATGATTACCATGCTGCTTCTTTGTATGACATTGCTGCGGCCATTAATCGAAAATACCAGACACTCTCCTATTTTGGATTTGATTATTCTGAGTTCGTAGATTTTATGAAGACCACTGCGCCATCAGGGATTGATAGAATTGTGCCTATTGGTAAAACAACTGACTTTTCTTTAATCTGGGATGGTTACGATTTAATTAGACATTTGAGCAGGATAATTGATATTAATCGCAAAGTCAGTTGAAAATAATTACTAAATTTGAATATATTTATTAAAAATTTCAGAAATGAAGTTGCCCAAGAAAATTCATCCAAATCCAATAATTGATGCGCTGGTTGAAATTCGTTTCACCACGG
Source organism: Candidatus Cloacimonadota bacterium (assembly GCA_029564175.1). Classification (GTDB taxonomy): domain Bacteria; phylum Cloacimonadota; class Cloacimonadia; order Cloacimonadales; family WRIO01; genus JAGOCT01. The sequence goes on along the minus strand of JAKQQL010000494.1, from coordinate 906 downwards.
AAATATACCCTAAAGCTGTTTTTGGAATTATATATCAGGCACTTAAAGATGATTACCCACATGTGGAAAATCTTCCAATTCTGCAAATTCCTGAACAGCTTCGGTCAATGGACTCAAACTTCAGATTCAAACCTCATTTTAAAATCAAAAATGATCATTTTTCCATCCAAATAGGACCAGATGTAATCTCCATCGCTTCCTTCCCCGACTATTCAGGATGGACCAATTTTTCAGAATCCATTTTCGGAGTTTTAAACAAACTTAAATCTTCCGGCGTAGTTAAAGAGGTTTTACGCCTTGGTATCAGATACATAAATTTTTTTGAAACTGATGTTTTTAGCAAATTAAAAATCAATATCTCTATCGACAACAATCCGATTGAATACAGAAACACTGTTTTTAAAAGTGACTTTCTAAGGGGAGATTTCACATCCACAATTCAGGTAGCCAATAATGTCAATTTCAATGACAAGTTCGGATCTGTAATAGACATTGATACTTCTTTAACATCTCAGTTAGAAGATTTTTTCGAAAAGAAAGAAATTCTGATCAATGAAGGTCATGTAATTGAGAAGGAACTATTTTTCAGTTTGATTAAGGAAAGTTTTTTAAACTCATTAAATCCGGAGTATTAAAATGGGAACCAATGCATCGATATACAATCTACTGTTTCTGGCTACAATAAGCGGTAGTTCAGTAAATCTTGGTTATGATCAAAATTATTTAATACCGGGAATAAAAATGGTCTCAGAAATACAAACTCAGAATATTGAGGACTGGCGAATGAACGTTTTAAATTTGTCACCTGGGTATACAATAATGGAAGACGAGAGTGAAAAGTTAGCAATTTTATGCCGTTTTTCCCAAAAGCTTATTGATTATGGTGTTGATCTGGATAGTGATATT
>JAKQQL010000270.1:0-1921 GCA_029564175.1 Candidatus Cloacimonadota bacterium | reverse complement strand
GACGAAGTCTGTTCTCTCTCTGTGACTTCTGTGTTCTCTGTGGTTAAATCAGTTTCTTATTGTTTGATGCAAGAAGCTCATCAAGGAGATCCTGCGCTTCGCTTAGGATGACACATTGTAGTTCGGATAATTTTTTCTTTTTACTATATGACATTGTTTGACCAAAGGTCATCTTATCCGTGTAAATCCGTGTTATCCGTGGTTAAAGAAAAAACAATCGCTTCGCTAGAGACCAAGAGATAAAAGAGTCAACGATTAGATTTGACAAAAAGTATGTACAATCCGTTTTTCATTTTACATTTTACATTTTACATTCAATCGCAGATTGTAAGTTTTACATTCAGACGCAGCTTGCATTTTTTACTTGACAAAGAAATCGCCTCATAATAATATGTAGTGATACTTAAAGCTTGATGACTTGAAAAGCACGAGAAAATTATTTCGTGCAAAAAAAGTCAGGAAGTCACGGGGCGAAGCTGTGCCTTGAGATGCTTGTACCGCAAGCTACCAGCTTGTGAGCCCTACTGTAAACATCCCTGTTTGCAACAAGTACCGCAAGCTACCAGCTTGTGAGCCGTAGTCCCAAGAGAAAACAATAAGATTTGACAAAAAGTATGTATAATCCGTTTTTCATTATACATTATACATTATACATTATACATTTTACATTTTACATTTTACCTTCAACCGCAGATTGTAAGTTTTACTTTTTTACTATATGGCATTATTTGACCAAAGGGCATCTTATCCGTGTAAATCCGTGTTATCCGTGGTTTAAAACTTGTAATTCATAATTTGCCCGAAGGGCATCTGGGGTATTCATGATATCTGACCAGGCAATTCAAGAGATAAGCAATCAAATTGCCAAGGAGTTTTCTCCTCAAAAAATAATTCTATTTGGGTCCTATGCCAGAAAAGAAGCCAATGAAGATTCTGATTTGGATTTAATGGTAATCATGAATTTTACCGGAAGCAGTTTCAAAAAATCACTGGAAGTATTGAACAAAGTCAATCCGAAAGTACCTGTAGATTTGATTGTCAGAAATGAATCAGATTTTAATGAGAGGATATTAGCAGGAGATCCTTTTATATTGGATATACTGGAAACAGGTGAAGTTCTGTATGAACATCATTAAAGAATGGATAACAAAAGCAAAAAGAGATTTGCTAACTGCTGAGCGTGAAAATGAAGTATTGTCTGACCCTAATTACGATGCAGTTTGTTTTCATTCACAACAGTGTATTGAGAAAATGTTAAAAGCCATTATGATCATGAAGCAGATTTCGGTTACAAAAACTCACGATTTAAATTATCTCTATTTACAGCTTAAGCAAGATATTCATTTCCCGGTAATTAATGAAACCCACTTAAGATTTTTAAGTCGTGCAGCAGTGGCCTTCAGATATCCGGGAGAAGAAGCTGATCAAGAACAAGCTTCGGACTCATTACAATATGCTCAGGAAATTTATAATCTTTTATTAAATCATTTTACTGAATTATCAGAATAGCTGTTCCAGACTCAGTCTGTTCTCTCTCTGTGTTCTCTGAAAACTCTGTGGTTAACCAAAAAGCTCAAAGTGAGTAAGTCTAAAAAAGTAAAGTATAGCTAAAATATAAGCAAACCTAAGACTCTAAATTTTAAAAATCCCATCCGTGTAAATCCGTGATATCCGTGGTTAAAGAAAAAAACAATCGCTTCGCTAGAGATCAAGAGCACCAAGAGAAAACGACAATTTTTCTGATGCAAGTAGCTCATCAAGGAGATCCTGCGCTTCGCTCAGGATGACACTTGTTATTCATTTTACATTTTACATTTTAAATTTTACATTCAGACGCAGTCTGTTCACTTACCACCCCGTCACTTCGTGCCACCCCTCCAACGGATGGGAATTATTTTTCTTTTTACTTTATAGCATTATT
>JAKQQL010000259.1:0-2230 GCA_029564175.1 Candidatus Cloacimonadota bacterium | reverse complement strand
CCGGTCAATATTTCCAGATTCAATATTATTCAGAAAAATCTCCAGAAATTCCTTTGATTGCTGGTTGAGTTCAGCATCCTTAATAAGATCGCGACGATGAGTAATTGCAGCACGTTGCTCTTTTACCCAGTCGGCTAAAAGAAATTCGGAGTTTTTCCGTAGAATTCCAGGAAATTTAAACGCTGCCGTCACCATTGATCCCTCACTATAATTAGTCATAACATGTTGGCAAATATAAATTCTACCAAAGGGAGTATGAGAGCATTTCATCAAAGTGATCTTTAGCCAATCCATTATTGATTGCAACATTGAGTGTGTTACTAAATAGTGAAAATCATTTGAGGCAAAACAGAAACCTTTATATATTTTCGCGCGACCCTACGGTGAGCACCGTCGGGTCAATGAGAGGATATGGACAATCCTCCCTCAAAGAACCCAGAACATCTTGGCACCTGGCAAGATAAATTACTTCCTTATGATTTTTTACTGGAAAAATCTCGTGAAACCGGATTTGTTAAACGATTTCGAAAACTTAACCCAGTATATCTTTCTTACATCCTTATTTTCGGAGTAAGTAGTCATGGAAGGCCTACTTTTGAAGAGATCTACCGGAAATACATTGATTTTGACTCAAATCCTAAGTTTTTAAAAAGTATAACAATTCAAAGTTTTAAAAAGAGATTTAATCAAAGTATGGTAAATTTTCTCTCTTTTCTACTTGAACATTACATCAATGAGATGATTTTGGAATGTCCAGCACAATTAAAAAATCAAGCTAAAAGATTCAAGGACATTCTCATTCAGGATAGTAGCATAATTCGTTTAAGTCAAAAACTGGCTGGCGATTATCCTGCAGCTCGTTCTCGTGACAATGCAGCAGGATTGAAAATTCATGCAGTATACAGCGCTCGTGCCCACTCAGTAAAAACCATTGAAATCACTGGTGAAAGAGTTCATGATTCAAAGATGCTTCGAATAGGACGTGAAGTAAAAAACGTCTTAATTATTAACGATTTGGGATATTACTCTCTAAAAGTCTTTTCTCGGATAAATCTTTATAGAGGATTTTTTGTAAGTCGATTAAAAACAAATGCTACTCCTCAAGTTGTTTCTGTTATTTCAGGTAAGATATCAAAGGATCTTAAAAAATCAATAAATGATAAAAATTACCCGAATTTGTCCGATTTTCTTGAACATGTCCCAAAAAAAGGGATTTATGATCTGGTATGCTCATTTGAGATTGAAAAAGCTCAAAATCGGACTAATAAAATTCCCATAATAGAGGATTATAGAGTTGTTTGTTTCTGGAATGAAAAAACATCGACCTGGCGTGTATACATGACAAATCTTCCTGCTGATAAATTTAACCCAGATGAAATTTATGAACTGTACAAATACCGATGGATCATAGAACTCTTATTTAAAGAACTCAAAAGCGATTATGACCTTGGAAATCTACTTCTTGGGAATTCACCACTTGCTTATATTCACATATATTCTATGCTGATTCGGTTGATCATCAGTAGAAATCTCTATTCTTGGATCTTGTCGAAAATTGAACCGGATGAGCGAGAAAAATATGGTCCAATGCTGTGGTCGAAAGTGTTTGCTGAAAAATCGAATGAATTTTTAAGCATTTTGCATCAGAATCTGTTTGGAAATAAAGATGTTCTTGAAAGATGGGACTGGTTAGAAAAATCTTTGCGGCACCTGGCAAAAAGTCGACATGAAAAACCCAGATTGTCTCAAAGGTTTACAGTCTTCTAAGTTCCTATTGTAGTGGATTTGGGAAATTTCGTTTGCCCGTATAGCGTAAGCGATTTATATTTTTGTTGAAAAATCGCTCAAAATTCTCTTTATTTTCTGAAAGATGAATATTGAACTAAAAAAAGAGATTAAGATACCATTGATGTGAAAATTTTGCATAACTGCGCTTGCTGATTTGAGAATGACGTTTATGGCTGAGTTCAATCATTATGTAAAAGCAGAAAATGTGTTACTTCTTCACCAATTCGTAATCAATTTTTAGCCAATTAGACCTTAAGATCACTTTGATGTATTCTCATCATAACATTTCTCTCCGGAATAATAGGCGGATTGTTCTGGTATCTGAATAAAGATGCCATAATCCGCATGTCACATGCTTTTTTTCTTGGCGTTCTGGTAGCAGCGGTCCAGTTTGTTGTGGGAAAGAACGGGATAAATCCGGACATACTCCTTCCCGGTGAAG
>JAKQQL010000256.1:0-1548 GCA_029564175.1 Candidatus Cloacimonadota bacterium | reverse complement strand
AGGGAACTCAAAAGCAATATTAGAGATATAGAAGATTCAAAAATCTCAATAATTCAGTCCCTTGCCGATGCAACAGTCCTTGCAGCATCAATAGATGATGATAATGAAAGAAAGAACCGACTGGACACTTTTTATACTGATCCGGGGAACAGCAATTTTTATGAAAAGGCCTTTCTTGTATCTGACAATGGGTCTATTATTTCACATTCGAATCCTGCTGAAGCCAAAGAACTGAATTATAATATTGCTGCTGATGAATTCAGATATAATACTGACATAATATTTGAAGTCTTAAACAAGAATACTGAAAAGGTATCTGTTAATGATTATTACATAATGGGTTCGGATATTCCATTTTCTAAAAAAGAAATTAAATATATAAAGGAATATGTATATCCGGGTATTGACAGAAACGGTTGGATTGTATCAAGAGTATTTGATGTAAATTCAAAAAAAGGACAGAAAATCAATTATGTTTCATGCTTTATCGTTTCAAAATCAACTATTTATGATGAAATAAATAACAGTATAAAAAGCGCTAAGAAATCAATTGTTGTTATTTCGGCTGTATCATTTGCACTTGCATTCATAGTTTCGTTTGTTGTATTTATTGTATTTGTAATTTCAGGAAAAAAATCCGGAAAATCCGAATCAGTATTTGAAGTTAAATCCGATTATTCCGGAACATCTATTCAAGCACCGGATTATAGCGGTCAAAATGAAATTATTTTATATGAAGATGATGAATCAATAGATTCTAATATAATTATTCAGGATGCAATTCCGATCAGAAAGAGGAGATAAGAAATGATTGATTTAATAAAGAATGAAAAATCTTCTGTATTAAAACTGGATGCTCCTCTGGATTCAAAAGTATCTCCGGTATTTGAGGAAAAGATCAACGATATGATTACATCCGGTGAACGTGTTGTTGTAGCTGATTTCTCGGATTCATCTTTTGTTTCATCATCCGGAATAGGCTCTCTTCTTTTCGCGCATAAAAAATTGTCATCTCTCGGAGGAAGACTTTTTCTTTATAATTTAAATTCTGAAATTACCGAAATCTTGAGAATTATAGGTGTATACAATTCACTTTTTATAATTACATCAATATCTCAGGCTGAAAACTCGCCATTTTCGTTTGAGTTTAACTCAGAATCGTCAAAAAAAGAAGTTCATCAGATATCTCCAGTTGATGATAAGTCTTCGGATAACTTACATGAAATGCCGCCTTTTCCGGAACCACTTGTTGTGGAATGCGCCAGCTGTTCTAGTTTTACAAGGGTACACCGTCCGGGAGATTACATTTGTCCATCATGCCATACGGAATTTTCTGTTGAGGGTGACGGAACCGTTATTTTCTGATAATACCGGAAATATGTCTGAATAACAGCTTAAAGACGTACTTTTTAAATGGTTGACTTACAGGATTTATCTTCGTAGATTATCCAAATTGATGGGAGATAGTCAATGAAGGTTATTCACGTACTTAAAAAAATAGAAGCACTCGATCAGGATATCAAGGAACTTAGAAAACTTGAGAAATCC
>JAKQQL010000239.1:0-9903 GCA_029564175.1 Candidatus Cloacimonadota bacterium | reverse complement strand
TTTAATCACTACACGTAAAAGTGAAGTGAATGCGGTTTTCTGTATTTTGCCTAAGGATAAAATAGAACGTATTCAGCAAAAACGGTTTTTCTATGTTTGGGATGAAGAAAGCGGAGAAGTACGGTTTATGACCTCTTTTAATATGACAGAACAGGATATTTATGATTTTGTTGAATTTCTAAAAGTTGAATTGGCAGGTTAATTCTTAGATAATAATAAATCGTTTGGAGGAATAATGAATCATAAAGGCATATTGATTGCTCTCGTTCTGATTATCTCTTTATTAGGCATATTAGCCAGTGCAACGGGTGTTTTTTCTACTGATGATAAGAGTGCTTATGAGTATCAGTCAATCAGAGGGAAAACGGTTTTGATCTATGGAAAAGGGATTTATAAGGATATGTCAGATGAGGTAGCACCTCAGGGTATTGCTCAGGATTATGTAACCTTATTTTTAGCAGTTCCATTCCTGTTGATTTCTTTAATATTTTCTCTGAAAGGCTCTATCAGATGGAGAATGTTTCATACGGGAGTTCTTGCGTATTTTTTAGTGACATATCTTTTCTATCTGACCATGGGGATGTACAATTCCCTGTATATTGTCTATGTACTTCTTTTGAGTACTTCATTCTTTGCTTTTATCATCAATCTTTTTTCATTCAACCCTGATGTTTATGCTTCAAGATTTAGCAGTAAACTACCCCACCGGCTGTTAGGCTCATTTTTACTTTTTGCATCGATCAATATTGCTTTTCTGTGGTTGAGTATTATAATCAAACCGCTGATGGATGGCAGTATTATTCCTGAATCTGTTGAACACTATACCACTTTGATTGTTCAGGGTCTGGATTTGGCTTTGCTTTTACCTATGGGTTTTATATCCGGCTTGATGTTGATTCGGAAAAAAGCACTGGGTTATATATTTAGTCATGTATATTTTGTATTTCTTTCGTTTTTAATGACTGCCTTAGTCGCAAAAATCATTGCTATGGGAATGCGTGGTTCAAATATCATTCCTGTTATTTTCATCATTCCGGTTTTTGACATTTTTTCAATCTGTTGTGCCGTTACAATGTTCAAAAACTATAAAGAATCTTAAGGAACCTGAATGAATAAATTTTTAGTGATTTTTGTTTTACTTTTCTCGTTTTTTAATATAAGTGCAAAACCTGTAAAAAAAAGTAAAATCGAACCCCAACAGAAATCTTTAACCTATGAATATTTAAAGAGCATTTTCCCTTCGCATTTAATCCTTAAACTCAACAGAAATTTTTACTTATATCTCCCTAAAAAGAATGATTTTAGCGCAAATCTTGTTTTCGGACAGGAAACATCATCTCCATTTATAAAAAAATGGGAAAAAAGAGATTCTTATTATGTGTTTTTTGCTCAGGATAGTATTTATGCCAGCAGAATCAGTATAAAAGATTCAGAACAAATTATCCCTGTAATTAATACGTTGATTTATACCTTCAAATGCCTTGGAACACCTTTATATAGGGATTTGAGTTATAAAAGCCAGGCTGAAACCTGGCTTATCAGAAATGTGGATGAAAAGCGAACTAAAGAAGGCTTTCAGGATTTTCGTCAGGTATTAGATATATTCCATAAAAAATGGAATGGATACAATATTTATCTGAAACTCAATGAAATAAAGAAAGCAAATGGCCATATAGAGTTTTCTTTAAATATCATAGCAGAAAAACCTTTTGACAAAAATAAGGATTTTTTAGATGTTCGTTTTCATACAGATCAAGACCTGAATATCGATTTAGTGATGTTTTTTCTGTATGAGAATGTGGAAGAGTAAAGCAGACTTGTCGTACTGCAAGCATCTTGCTTGCTGAAAATAGAAAGAAATACCGAAAAGGAGAAAACATGAAAGGGATTATTTTAGCAGGAGGGAGCGGTACTCGTTTGTATCCTGCAACAAAAGTGGTTTGTAAACAATTACTGCCGATTTATGATAAACCAATGATTTACTATCCTTTATCTGTTTTAATGCTGGCAGGTATCAGAGAAGTGCTCATTATCTCCACCCCTCAGGATATTTCCCGTTTTCAGGATTTATTAGGCAACGGAGATAAGCTGGGGATGACGTTTTCTTATATTGTTCAGGAGCAACCAAATGGTCTGGCAGAAGCATTTATTCTCGGAGAATCTTTCATTCAGAATGAGCCATGTGCACTGGTGCTGGGAGACAATATTTTTTATGGTAGTAAACTGGCTCAGGTGGTTCAGAATGCCAGAAAAAATATAGAAGGTGCCACTGTTTTTGGCTATCAGGTGAAAGATCCTCAACGATATGGGGTTGTTGAATTTGATTCGCAGGGTCATGTCATTTCAATAGAAGAGAAACCAGATCGCCCAAAATCTAATTTCGCAGTCGTTGGATTGTATTTTTATGATCATCAGGTGGTACAAATGGCTAAGTCTCTAAAACCTTCAAAACGGGGAGAGTTAGAGATAACTGATTTAAACAACCTGTATTTGCAAAAGAATGCTTTAAAAGTACAGTTGTTTGACCGTGGATATGCCTGGCTTGATACCGGAACTCATGATTCAATGGCCGATGCTACCTTGTTTATCAAAGCGATAGAAGACAGACAGGGCTTGAAAATCGGTTGTATTGAAGAGATTGCCTGGCGAATGAATTTTATTGATAATCAGCAGTTAACCGTACTGGCAGAAGAATTGTTAAAGTCAGGATATGGTCAGTACTTATATGATTTGTTAAAGTAAAGGGAGGAGAGAATGTTTGAAGTTAAACAGATGCACATGAAGGGTTTGATGCTTTTGATACCCAAAGTATTTGGTGATGAACGCGGTTTTTTCATGGAGACATTTAAACGAAGCGAACTCAAGGCATTAGGCGTTGACAGAGAATTTTTACAGGATAATCATTCCCGCTCTGTTAAAGGCGTTCTTCGTGGCTTACATTATCAGGTGGGTGAGCATGCCCAGGCAAAACTGGTTCGTTGTATCAACGGGCTGATTTTTGACGTAGCGGTGGATATCAGGCCTGGTTCTGAAACCTTTGGTCAATGGTATGGCATCATTTTATCAGAAGAAAATCATTATCAGCTGTTTATACCGGAAGGATTTGCTCATGGTTATTATACGATTTCCGAAACAGCAGAGGTGATCTATAAAACTACCCGCGAATATGCCCCAAATGCTGACAGGGGAATCATCTGGAATGATCCTGATATTGGGATTTACTGGCCATCTTTTAATCCAGTTTTGTCAGAAAAGGATACAAAACATCCAATATTGAGAGAAATTAAAGAATTTTAAGAAATAATAGAGGTATTTATGGAGAAAAGAAAATTTAAAAATATTATGGTAACCGGCGGAGCCGGATTTATCGGGTCTTATTATATTCATTATTTTTTTGATAAGACAGACTGTTCCGCAAACATTATCAATGTAGATAAACTGACTTATGCCGGCAACCCTAATAATCTGAACGATATCAGTGAAAAGTATGGAAACAGTAGATATTACTTTTATAAAGAAGATATTTGCAATTTTGAAGGCATCAACCAGATATTTCAAAAGCATGATATTGACTGTGTGATTCATTTTGCTGCTGAATCTCATGTAGATCGTTCGATTTTTGGTCCGAAAGACTTTATTCAATCCAATATTATCGGTACTTTTAACCTGCTGGAAGTTGCAAGACAAAATTGGAAAGATCGTCAGGATGTTCTATTTCATCATATTTCCACTGATGAAGTATTTGGTAGTTTAGGTGATACCGGTTATTTCTATGAAGATACGCCTTATGACCCAAGAAGCCCTTACTCCGCTTCTAAAGCCTCTTCTGATCACCTGGTATCAGCTTATCATCATACCTATGGTTTACCTGTAACCATGTCCAACTGTACCAATAATTATGGACCATATCAGTTCCCTGAAAAACTGATTCCATTAATGATTATGAATATGATGAAGCAGAAAGAATTGCCTGTTTATGGAGATGGACGTAATATCAGAGACTGGTTATTTGTAGAAGATCATTGTTCTGGTATTCATGCGATAGTAGAAAGAGGAAGAATCGGTCATTCATACAATATTGGTGGAGAAAATGAGTGGGAAAACATCAGACTGGTTCATGAAATGTGTAAAATCATGGATGAACGTTTCCCTGAAAATGCGCCTCATGATCAACTGATTACTTATGTAAAAGACAGACCTGGTCATGACAGACGTTATGCGATCAATTGTGATAAGATCAAAAACGAGTTAGGATGGACTCAGTCTCTTGATTTCTCAGAAGGTCTTCGTAAAACAGTTGATTGGTATTTGTCTCATCAAGAATGGATTGAAAATATTACTTCCGGTGAATATCTGAAATGGATAGAAAAGAATTACGAAACCAGATAAAGTGATCTATCACAATTTTTTATGCAATAAAGAGAGCCACTTAATGTGGCTTTTTTTTATTTTTCCTGATCTTTCTTATTCAGTTCATCCTTAGCAAAATCTTCATTTGTTTCAGAGCAAATCTCTGCGATCTCTTCAAGAATTTCTGCAAGATTACTTTTTCTTTCAACTTCAGGCGGAGTCGCTTTATTAAGCAGTTTGCTGAACGGGTCATTCTGATTGTTTTTAATAGAGATTTTGTTTTCTTTTGCCATGTCCACTCCTTTTAAGCAAATATATTCATATTAGGCATATATGTCAATATATTTATTGTTTTTTTGATAAAAAGTCTTTAATTCCAACTCGTAAGATTAGGATATATAGATAGAATACTCATCAAAAAAATACTTAGGATTTAAAAACAACTATCTAAAATGATTTCACAGACAATTAGTGGAAAAATATTGTAAGTTTATACTTAAAGAGTATAGAAGAGACTCTCAAATAGGTTATCTCTACAGATTAAAGAAGACTATAATCGAACCCATGGGAGAACAAAGTAAATCCTGTTCTGACAATTTGTCAAAGACATGATTCAAAACTGATTGAAACTCTTCTTCTTTTTTTATCTGCATAATAGTAACTCCGTTGAAATTAAAGCCCTGATCAAACCTTGAAAGTTTTTCTCAGGGCTATTGTGATTGTTAAAGTGCTTTTATTGCATCTGCAATAGACTCAGCCCAACTGGTAATCTGATCCATATTGCTATCTGCCTGCCCGTTAACCCGTAAGCTTTCATGGAAGCAATCAGCTCCCATTGCCTTCGCTTCTTTTTCAAGGATTTGAGGAGCAGTACAAAAATTTGGCCAAAAATCCTCACCAACTCCGAAGGTGGCATACTTTTTACCATTCAGGTTAGAACCTTTCAGATTGCTGATGAAATAAATCATGTCATCCTGTAATTCACCATCACCCCAGGTAGAAGAACCAAGCAGTAAAATGTCATAAATTAGCGTTTCCTTGAAAGGGAAAACTGCTGCATTCTTTAGATCAGCTTCTACCCCTTTGTCCTTCAGTGTCAAACAAATAGCTTCAGCTATTTTTTCATTGTTACCTGTTGTGCTTCCAAAAATAATAGCGGTTTTCATCATGATACTCCTTTTCTCTTTTTATTTAGCAAGCCGGATGCTCGCTGTACTATCTCTTTTTGATTTTCTTTCATTATATCTTTCTACCTGTTTCAGCCGGTCATAACCCAACATGATACCCAGTATAAAGTCCTCTTCATCAGTAAAATCTGACAGGCATTTATTACCTATTCTGATAATCGCATCAATGCAATGTTGATTGCCAAAGAAGACATTAAACTTCGTTTCATCTATTTCTCTGATGAGATAAGGGATTTGATGACTTTTCAGTTTTTGTTCTGCTATAAATCGGTATTTATGATTGAGCGTATGCAAAATCAGATTTCTGATACCTTTTTGATATTCATAAATATGATGAATTAAGACCTGCATGATATCTCCTTTCTTTGAACTATTTCATTTTTTTGATTGTAACAGTATGATACTGTCAGCTTTTCTCTGAACTTCTTTCACGATTTGTTTTATCGCTTTACAGGAAATGCTTGCCCCTGATACTAATTGAATCTCATTACTCTTCGTAAATTGAGATAAAAAAGTGCTTCTTTCAATCTTTCTGATAAAAGCTGGCGTATCCTGACTGGAAATGATAGCAATCGTCTGGATTTTTTGCTGAGTATCAAATTCTAGTGCCAGATTTGTATTTCCGCTGTAACCTTTCACTTTGATAATGTATTCAGATGCAAAGAAGTAGGTCTTCTTTTGATCATTTCCGATAAAAACAGCATAAGGAATTGTTTCATATTCGTGATATTCAATTTTTTTTCCCTTAGAATAATCCTTTGCCATTAGCATAAATCTATCTTTTGCGGACTCTGTTCCATAGATCAAAACAGGAATAATCATAAAAATGATCAGGCTCTTTTTCATTTGATCATCATCATCTTTTGAAATTGTACTGAGTTGTTACATTTAATCTTACAATAATAAATCCCTGTGCTTACAGTCTGACAGTTATCATCGGCACCATTCCAGACCAGACTGTGTTTCCCCGCTTGCATATAAGCATTGACTAATGTTTTTACCCTTTGACCTTTGGCATTATAAACTTCAACACTGATGTTGGAATTCTTTGCTAAATCATATTCAATTGTAGTTGAGGGATTAAAGGGATTAGGATAGTTTTTGATATAATTTACTGGTTTTAAGGCATATACGTCATCATTCGCCAAAGGAGATAAGACAATCTCCAAATGCGGTCTGTAAGCTTCATTGGCAAATTCTTTGGAATAAAACTTGGAAAACTTCTGATTACTGTTGGCAATAATTACAAATCCATGATTCTCTATTTCACCATTGATCCATTCCTGTACAAAATCTTTTATATCCACCTGAAAATGTACAATTGCATTACCCCCTGTACCGGAAAAGACATAAGGCATCATTTTATCCTGATGATAACTGATATGCTGCCTGATATTCCAGGTATTTTCATTCCATGCCGTATCAATGGCATAGAACTTTGTTCCGGTTGTTCCACCTGAAGGGCAACTGTATAAACGGGTTAAATGAAGAGAGGCTGATTCAATGGTTCTGCCTTCGTATTCAGACAAATCAAACTGCATCATAATTCTTTCAAAATGGTTGGTTGAAGTAAAATTAGCTGTCCATAACTGGGTGGTAACAGGATTGGCTCCCGTATTTTCAACATCAGTGTACATATCATCAATTGGATACAGAGTAACAGTTTCAGCAAGTAACAACATACTTGCAAGGCATAACATCATAATCATACTGATTTTTTTCATTTTCTATTCTCCTTTTTAATTAGAATCCGGTTTGTAACCTGACGATAAATGAGTCAGGACTTTTTGCACTATTTTCAGGATCTTCCGTCATCAGAATATATCCTAGTCGTATTTTGGTGTATTCCGACATTTTTAAGTTAATACCTGCTTCCATCAGGTCTTTATTGGCTGATAAACTGCTGTCTGAGTTCTGATCCCATTGCTGATATTGAATATAAGGTTGAAGCGATTTGATTCTTACCTGATTAACAGGAATATCATAACCTGCCTGAGCATACCAGGCATTCATTTTCTGATCTTTACTGACAAAGGCTTTTCCTGTAAAGTACTCAGCTGTCAGCCAAATGTTTTGTTGTTCATAATTCATCCCTCCGGAAACACGGTAACCATCATGAATCTCAGTTTCCCCAAGGTTGTTATAATAGCCTTTTTTAACCCCGTTATATGCCGTTATAAATGACAACCCTTTTAACGGAGTCTCCAGCATCAATGCGACATTATACTGTTTTTCACCATTTATAGTAGTGTTGGTTCCATTTGAATATGACAATTCACTTTCAAGTGCAAAATCACCTAATGCAGTATAGTTATTCACAACAACACCAAAAGGATGACAGTCTCCGAATGTTTTGACAAAATCGGGTTTATCAAGTGTTAATCTGGCCGGGCATTCGGTTTTATTGGCAAAGCTTGAGAGAATATGTCCTTGCTGAAATCCGATTTTTGTATTTTTAAAAAGCTTATACATCAAAACCGCTTCGCTGATCTGAACATTGGCTGAACTGCCAGTACAGGTTGATATGCCAAACTCCAGAGCATATTCAATCTCCTGATTGATTTCTCCTTCCAGACCAAATGAAGCTTTACGAATTTGAAAACGATTACTGTTGCCATACGAATCATCATTTGCATTATCTCCTTTAAAAAAACGGGCATCCAACATAATGGTTGAATGATAATCCGGTTTCTCAATCTGAGCATGACACAAAATAACAGTCATTAAGACACTAACAAGAACAATGATTTTTTTCATTTTAACTCCTTTTTTAAAATTCCTTATTCTTTTAGTCTAAGCTAAAAAAATTATTTAACATATATTGTCAAGTCTAATTTGAATTAGTCCGCTAAATTGTTATTTGCTTGCTATGGATTCTCAAACGAATTCATATAATAGAATACGTTTTATTTTCTTTCAAAAGCCAGCATGACTTTTAAAAGATTGTACATTTGATATTTATACTTCTTGTTATCACGTAAGGTTATGAATAAACCAAGTTTACTGTCTTTAACATAAGTAAGATTAATCATTTTCAAACGCACGATTTACAGATTTTATGCTTAGGTTTGATCCAGCCTTCACTCTTATTGACATTCTCTTTATCATATTCTTCTCTCAGAATGCTGTAGTGAAGTGATCATACTGGTTTTAACAAGATAGATAAGTTAATCATAAGAGAAATAATTTGCTTTTATAAGGACATTATGTATTATATCAGAAGGAGAGTAAGTGTATGAGAGTTTATTTTAATCAGAAAAGACAGCACGATTACCCAAAGAGAGCAGGGGAGATGAGCCTTGCCTGGTATCAGAAGGGGCAAATCTGTATCTACAGAAAGAAAGTGCCTCATGAAATGCAGGCTCAGAATCTCTATATCCGGGAGATCAATCAGGTGGTGCATGGTCTGTGGCAGGAATTAAGACTTAGAAGTAAAAGAGAATTACAGGCGTATGCTCAGCAGTATAAAAAAAGATATCCCTCGCTCAGAAAACGGGGGAATAATGCCTACTCAATCTTTTTGATGATCTGCCATAGTCTGATTCGAATATTTCAACTTAATCAGTATAGTCAAACCGGATTAACAGAGCGGTTGAAGGATATACTTGAATCTGTGAGCATTTACAAGCTTGTGTTACAGGGGATTTTAAAAGTGGTAATACATGCGTATCGGTTTAATCACGCATTGCTGGCAGGTGGGAAACAAGCAGAGATAGAAGATTTTATCACTGGATTGTTTAGAAATAAGAAGTTTTCAATGGATTGTAACAGATTGCCTGATGAATGCCGGTTTGTCGGAGGTTAGTGTTAATCAATAAGTTATGATGTTTGTTTTACCAGATTAAGCGGATTTTTCTTATATATCTCTTGACAAAAACAGACATTCTAATACTTTTTATCCCATACATAGACAGGAGGGAAATTTGAATTTAAAGATTAAGGAAATCTGTGAACTGCTAAATGTCTCAGAGAAGACTGTTTACCGCTGGATTCAGCAAAAGAAGATCCCTTTTTACAAGATTAATCATCAGTACCGGTTTAATAAAGGCGAGATCAACGAGTGGATTATCCGTAATAATCTGCATGTGACTGAAAATATACTTACTATGGGGATAACCGGTAATCCGGTGAATATCAGGGATTTGATCGCTCTGGGTGGTGTTTACTATCAGATTCAGGGTAATACCATAGAAGAAATATTGAAGCATTTCATCCCTAAGATGGCTTTACCACAGGATGTTAATCCGCAGAAACTCTATGATACCCTGATTGAAAGAGAAAAGATGATGCCGACTACCATAGGCAAAGGCATTGCCTTTCCGCATCCGAGAAGTCCGGTGATCAGTGATGTGCATCAGGAAAGTGT
>JAKQQL010000232.1:0-1623 GCA_029564175.1 Candidatus Cloacimonadota bacterium | reverse complement strand
AGGGAAGAATGTTCTTATTGGCTTAGATGTCCACATTGATGATGACGGTCCTGAAAGAGTAATCATAGAAGATGATGTATTTATTACTACTGGCTGTATGTTATTAACTCATCAGCGTGATTTATCAAAATATAAAAGAGGAGATTGGATAGGTTCAATGCCTTTTAAGATAGCCGGTATCCATATAAAGAAAGGTGCTCATATAGGAATTGGAGCAATCATAATGCCAGGTGTAACTATTGGCAAAGGAGCTGTTATTGGTGCCGGTTCAGTAGTTACAAAAGATATACCAGATTATTGTGTAGCTGTTGGAGTTCCAGCAAAAGTCATTAGAGAGTTTGGGAATTGAATATTCTAATTGATGTTAATCACCCCGCTCAAGTTCATTATTTCAGAAATCTATATAAGGAATTAAGCCTAGAACATAATATATATTTTAGTTGTAAAAAAGTCCCTATAATTGAGAAACTTTTATCAGCATATAACATTCCATATATGAGTTATGGAGAAAAAAAGGATAATATATTATCAAAAGTTTTCTACCAATTAAAATATGATTTTGAATGCTATAAGAAGATGAAAAATTTAGAAATAGATATTGCACTTGGTTCTTCTGCTTCAAATGTTCATGCTGCCAAATTTACGAAAGCAACATCAATAGCAACAACAGATAGTGATCTTTCTGCTATACCTCTTGCTGCAAAATTTGTTTATCCATTTGCTGACTATTTGATGATGCCGGATACATTGGCTTACCAGAATCATCCCAAGCAGATATGTTATCCCGGGTATCAAGAACTTGCCTATTTACATCCTAATAGATTTAAACCCGACTCCACTGTTTTGGAACAATGTAATCTGAGAGAAAGTGATACATTTTTTATACTTCGTTTTACTGCTTTTAAAGCTCATCATGATATTGGGATGTATGGCTTATCTAAGGAACAAAAATGGGATTTAATAAAGCTTTTGGAGAAATATGGAAGAGTTTTAATAACATCTGAAGTTAATGATCCAGAATTTACTCCTTTTTATCTACACATTGCTCCTGAAAAAATACATTCATTATTGTATTATTCATCAATGTTGATTTGTGATAGTCAAACGATGACTACAGAATCAGCTGTTTTGGGTACACCAGCATTTCGTTGTAATACTTTTGCTGGTAAACTTACAGTAATAGAAGAAATTGAGAAGCTTTATGACTTAGCATATAGTTATCACCCTCGTCACTATAACTGGATGATAAGAAAAATTAAATCTGTATTGGACTCTAAAGATTATAAAAAGTTGTGGCAGGAAAAAAGAAAAAGAATGCTGCAAGAAAAAATTGATGTAACTTCTTTCTGGGTTTGGTTTATTGATAATTATCCTGAATCTGTTAAAGAGGTTAAAGCAAAGGATTTTGATTTTGGTAGATTTAAATAAAGCCACCGAGAGCACCGAATACACCGAAAAAAATTTAACCACTGAAGGCACTGAGGACACTGAAAGCACTGAGAAGATAAATAGGATTATGTTACAAGAAAAAAGGATGGCGGATGGAGTAAGATGGTTATTATGGGGATGGTTGATTTTGGTTTTGGTTTTGAATGTTGTGCCTTTGGGGAATGAAACAAATAG
>JAKQQL010000206.1:0-2986 GCA_029564175.1 Candidatus Cloacimonadota bacterium | reverse complement strand
TTGGGAAATATACGAATGATGAATTTTGGAGAGATACAAAATGAAGAATTTGAATTATGGTCTTCACTTGCCTTGAAATTGCTGATTCCTGAGTAATGTGCAGCCTGTACTACAAGCGTCAATTTCCCGTACTACAAGCGTCCCTCTTGTAGAAGCTCTCCAAACAAGATGTTCGCAGTATGGAAGAGAAAAAGAGCTGCAAACAAGATGTTCGCAGTATGGAAGAGAAAAACAAAACAAAGGAGGAAGAATGAATCGCTATGCTGTGTTGAGTGTCAGTGAACAGAGCATTCCCAATATTCTGTTCATGAAGAAATTTGAATCAGAATATGATTTTTTGTTGATCATCAGTTCAAAGGAAATGGAGGAAACTTTTAAATCGGATATACTTTTAAATTTTACATCAAAGGAGAAAAACACTCAGAAGATCATTGTGGATGCGAATGATTTTAATGACGTCTATTTAAAGCTTAGTCAGTGCTTTTTTAATATGTATGATCATTTTCGGGTAAATCTGACCGGAGGCACCAAGATGGGTAGTTTGGCAGTTTATGAGTACTTTAGTCATTTTGCGAATGCCCGCCAATATTATATTCCTTTTGGCAGGAATGAATATTATATGATCAATCCGGGCAATTCATCCCAATATTCTGAGTTGGATTATCGGCTTTCTGTCAATGAGTATCTAATGGCATACGATACAAGAATTACTAATGAAAGTTCATTAGTCGCAGATCTTCAATGTGCAGACAAAATGTATGATGTCTTTCAGCAAGTTGAGTTCAAGGAAAATATTCAATTGTTATTGGAATTGAGAAAGAAGTTTATTCATGATAAAATTAATATTGAACATAGTGATTTGAGGTCATTTCTCACCAAAAAGAAAAGCTTTATTAAATTGTTTAATAACTATCAAAAAGATGCTTATGAATTTTTGGAGAGTTTATTCAGTTTAATCAGCAATATTTATCCGCTTTTTGATCAAAATCTTTCTTATAAATGGGTACAATATCTGACTGGTGGCTGGTTTGAGGAATATATTTATCATCACATTCAGTGTCTCAATTTAGATGATGTCAAGACGGGATTTTGGATTGAAAATAGTAAGGTTACCAACGAGATTGATGTGGCATTTACCAAAGATAACCGTTTGTATTTTATCGAGTGTAAAACCTCTCTAAAAACAAGTGAAGGTCATATTGCCAATGAAACATTGTACAAGATAGATTCCTTAAGTAACCTGATGGGATTGTCAAAGATAAAAGTTCTTTTTACCCTGGATTCAGAAACGATTTTAAAAAGAAGTGTGGCAGATAAAATTAAGCAAATGAAAGTAAAAACATTAACAGGCGATGCCTTAAATCCTGAAAACATAGAAAACAATATGAGAACCATTTTTAATATATAAAGAGGACATTATGGATAATTTAGGACTTATTGAACAGAAATTGAATCAGATGATATTAAATGAAGAAATGGAAAATGCAACACTATTAGTAGATAACTTGTTTAAGTCTCATTTAGGAGATAATCAGTATTTACTCTTTTGTAAAAGTGCTTATGAACGCCTTGGCAATACCGATCAGGTAATTAATTGCCTTAACTTGCTGATAAAAAACGATATTAAGAATGATCGGTTTTATCATGAAAGAGCAATGATTTTTTATGATCAGGGTAAATATGGCTTATTTGAAAAATCCATATTGAATGCCATCGATCTGAACCGTACAGCGTTTTCCTATTATCAGACTTTGGTCCGGTTTTACAAAATGCGAAACCAGTATTATGATGCAGTAACAGTCATGAAATCTGCATATCGTGCAATTCCGACTGAAGAATGTAAGAAAGAGTTGGAAGTGTGTATTAGTCTTTTACAAAATGATACGATTGATAACTCAGCCTTTATTCCGGTTAAACCTGCTCAGAATTCTACAAAATTTGAAATGAGCGATCAGATGATTATGGATATGGTGAATCTGTTTTCAGGGAGAGAAAACGTTTATGCAAGGCAATGGAAAGATGATGACGGTAAATCAGGTTATGTGCCTGTTCGTGAACCGCTTACATTTTATGAAATGAAAAATCATTTACTGGGTAAAAATACCCTGGGTGTTTATCAGCTTGATATTGCCAATCAGGTCAGGTTTTTGGCTATTGATCTGGATGTGGCAAAATATGCCCAGAAACAATACCTTGAAAATACAAGATTTAAAGATTTTATTAATAAAGGTTTTAAAGAAATATGCAATCAGATTCGTTCAATTCTAAAGCATTTTGATATCCCTGTATATTTTGAAAACAGTGGTTTTAAAGGTTATCATGCATGGATATTTCTAAATGAAAAAATAAACGCAAAATTAGGTTTACTTTTTCTCAATAAACTCAAAACGTTCATTGAAGTGGGTAAATACCCCATTCAAATTGAACTTTTCCCCAAACAGTCTGCTTTAAACCCTGATCAGCTTGGTAATCTGATCAAGATCCCTATGGGCATTCACCTGAAAACAGGTAACAGATGCTGGTTTGTGGATGATGATAATAAAATAATAGAAGATTATAGCGTCATTAGTCAAATTAAACCATGTGCCGTTGATAAAATCATCAACGCACTTAATGAATGGAAACATATTTTAGTCGATGTAAAATCTGATAAAGAAGCTCCAGACAAATCAAATGAAAAAGAGAATGAACCTTATCAATTACCGGTGATTGAAAAGAAAGTGCAGTTGGAAACGCATCCGGAATATCAGTGGCTGATTTCAAAATGTTTTGTACTCCGACAGATCATTGCAAAGATAGAAAACAGTTTTGAAATTAGTAACCAGGAACGCTTAACACTGTCTTTTACACTTGGTCATTTGTCTAATGGCGCAGAAATTGTCAATATCTTGCTTGGGAAGTGCATCAATGTCCCACCAGATGCTTTTTTAAAAAGTAATTTCTCAGGGAATCCGGTTAGTTGTCCTAAAATCAGGGCAAGATTAAC
>JAKQQL010000196.1:0-2340 GCA_029564175.1 Candidatus Cloacimonadota bacterium | reverse complement strand
TGAGATAAATATCAGTGATTTGCAAGATAAACTTAGAAAAATGACTTTTAATAGTCTTTATCTTTTTATCGGAGGCTATAAGACCAATTGCGGATCAATTGCTCAGCTCGCAGCGACCTTCAAGCCTGGACTGCCGATCATGTACACGCCCTGGATGAAATCTCCTACGCTTCTGGAGACCGCCGGTAAAACAATTGAACATAGTATTATTCCATCTCATTACCCGCCAAAAGGTCAAAATCAGGCAGTTGACCAATATGTTGAACAATACAAAGCCAAGTTCAATACTGTCCCTACTTTCATCAGCTTGAATGTATATTCTGCGCTTGAAATCATCAATCAGGCAATAGATAATGGTTCAAGGAAACCTCAGCAAATTAAAGATTATATTTTAAAAACAAAAACATTTAAAACCCGATTTGGAGATATTGTCTTTGACGAATTTGGAGATGTCGATATGCCTCTGTATTTCATTTATGATATAAAGGAAGAATTTTTAAGATGAAATCTGCAA
The DNA here is from genome assembly GCA_029564175.1 of Candidatus Cloacimonadota bacterium. Classification (GTDB taxonomy): domain Bacteria; phylum Cloacimonadota; class Cloacimonadia; order Cloacimonadales; family WRIO01; genus JAGOCT01. The sequence continues at coordinate 1,826 of JAKQQL010000196.1, read as the reverse complement.
AAAATCTCTTTATCTGGATTGACATATTTTCTTTATTTTTTATCCTTTCGATTATGTTTTTTATTCTTTTTTCTCTTGAAAATGAAATACGAAAAAACTATATTAAAACCCAAAAAGCGGAATCCAGAAAAATTGATGTGCTACTCAATACAATCATGTCTCAAAGAAAGAATGAATTTAACAATTTCTTAAATCATCACCAAGATCAGCAAATTGCTTCTCTAATGAATAGTTTTTCTGATATATACTCTCTCGATTCTACCTATACAATTAACAAAATATTTAAAAAGGATGCTGAAAGCCTGATTTTTGAAAACTACAATTTTAAAAACAGTAATCTATATGATTTTTTCAGAAGCATCTGGACTTATACCCCCTCATTCTCTCCATTGTTTCAGTCTCCTGAAAAAGAAGGCTTAAGTATTTATATGGCTGCTAAACTGGATGATCATGTATATGTTGGCAGAATTGGTATTGACAAACTGAACACTTCGATCATTTCAATAGCAGAATACAATGAAAGTATTATTATTCTGGCAACAAAAGATGGATACATTGTATCTTCCTCCAAGATAAATATACCCTTTACTGTTTTGCCTGACTATGATCAAAATGAAATTAAACTGGATAAAACCTATTTTTATACCAGATACCGCAGTAATACGCTTTCAAATGACATCGTCATTATGAAACCAATGTCTTCTGTTTACCAAACGATTCAGGCTGTCAAGGACACTTATCCCATTCTTGTCAGTTTTTTGTTATTGATTTTTTTCTTTAAAACACTGTTTCAATATACTTATATCTTTAAACCTTTGGAGCAGTTTATCATCTGGATCCGACACTGGGACTCAGATTCACAGCAACAGAATAATTCTATCAGGTACAAAACCAAAGAAATAAACATCCTTCAACAGGAATTTTCACAAAAAGCAAGTCAGATTCTGCTTTATATTGATCAGTTACAGTCCTCGTCTGCTGAAATGAAGAGAATGAAACAATATTTAAAAAACATTATTGATTCAATGCCATCTATGCTTATTTCCATCAATGAACAAGGCATTATTCAAGAATGGAATGAAGCGGCAGTTAAGTACTACGGAGTTCAGGCAACAGAAGCTATCGGGAAAAATCTGTGGGATATATTACCCTATTTTCAAAAATACAAAGAAATTTGTCAAAACTCTCTGGATGAGAAAAAATCAGTAGATTTAAAAAGAGAGCTACTCAAAAATGGTGTTGAAAAATATATGAATATCTCCATTTTTCCGCTCGTACAAAATGGAGTTAAAGATTTAGCTTTCCGTCTGGATGATATTACTCAACTAGAAAAAACAGAACAAATTCTCAGACAATCGCAAAAAATGGAAACAATTGGCTCTCTGGCAGGCGGTATTGCTCATGATTTTAACAATATTCTGGGTGGCATTGTTGGCACATTATCGATGTTGAAACTAAAAAGTCAAAAAGCTGAAACGCTTGAAAGTTTAAAAGAGACTTGCCTCACATACGCTAAGACAATGGAAGAAGCATCCAAACGTGCAACGGAAATGGTCTCTCATCTGCTCACCCTTTCCAGAAAACAAGAACCCAATCTGAGTTGTTTTGATTTAAATGAAGCGCTACAACATATCGAACAAATCTGTAAAAACACCTTTGATAAATCGATTGAAATGCGTTTTAAACCCTATCCAGATGAATGTTTGATCAATGCAGATATCAATCAGATTGAGCAGGTATTATTGAATATCTGCATTAATGCAAACCATGCGATGACCTTCATGAGGCAAGCAAATGAACCTCAAGGCGGTATTTTGAATGTTCAG
>JAKQQL010000195.1:0-7008 GCA_029564175.1 Candidatus Cloacimonadota bacterium | reverse complement strand
CTTAATGAAGAAACCTAACAGATTAGCAGGTGATATTCTGTTGACTATTGACAACATTATGGTAGATTAAGAGGAAAATCAGATGATTTGGAAAAACAGAAACATAAATTGCGATGTAATTTTGACTTGCCATGTGTCTTTTTGATGGGGGCATGAAGCTATTATGCAAGGCAAAAAAGAATTCTATCAAAAAGTTGAAGAGGCTTTAACTTCAATGGATTATGTCTATTACGATGGCGACCGGGATATTGCAGGTAAGGGAAGACAGCATGCCAATAAGCCTGATTTTATAGCCGTCAAAGGCAACAGGGTTTATATTGGAGAAATCAAATCACCGGCGGAAAGTCCAAAGTCCGGCAGTTGGCGACAAATACAAAATAGCGACACGGAAGAATTTAAAAAAGTCCGTATGGAAGTGGCAAAGCGAGAAAAAGCAGGCCAAATATCTAGGGAAATCGGCGGCCACGAAATTATCATACGAGGCCAGATCGCCGACTACGTCCTAAAAATAGGAATCAATTTTGACCTGCCCGCTTCCACTCCCCGAAACCCGGATATTCTGATGGCCTATGCCGTGCCGGAATCGGAAGAGCAAAATGTGACTCAAGCGCTAGCGAATTGCAGGAAAAAAGTTCTTGAAAAGGTAAAGACGGAAAATGGATCCGTGACATTTTTTTTTAAAGGAAATCTGTTATAAGATGGACGGAACTATCAGATACTGCGTTGTAAAAAAATATGAAGGCGCGTTAAAAAGAAAACCTGTCTATACGCATTTATTGTTTGTCCCGATTGATCCCCAAAAGTATATGTATTTGGCATTGATTGGCAAAGATGTTGACAATGAAGAAAATAAATATGCCGCTCAATTGCTGGTAAAGTTATCGGAGGAAATAACAGAGCAAACCATACAGGGAGAACACGAATATTTTGGCAAAAATTTTATCGAAGTTGAAGCCTTGACCTGCACGTCATCCAACCCATCGCCGGGTCAATACATCATCAGCATTCCTCAAAAAGGAACCTCCATCAAATCAGATTTGAAAATCGAATATCAACTTGAATACAGCACGATTGAGAAAAGAATTTACACATTGAACGGAGAATTAAATATCGTATCCGGCGATGTGAGCTGTGAAGATTTTGAGCGCTGGCCGGTAACCGCTGACGAGAATGAATAAAGAAGGAGAAAATCATGGGAACATACGGCGTTTATCGTGTCACGGAAAAAAGTGTGCCACCTGTTCATTGTGGGCAGGTGGCCGGACAATAGATTTTCGGGCATATAAACCATACTATGTCAAAGCGGACGCAGGCCATGCGGATTGTATCGCCCAAAAAGGGAAAAAAACTACTCCGGCAACACAATGCCAGAAATGGAAGCTGTGGGAGAAATTGTAAGTGAAATTTATTATGTATTTTGAAAGGAGCTGATACCATGATTGATCCAAGCATCGTAATCGATGGGGCAAAACGAATTTGGGAGATGATTCCGGAAGATTTGCGCGATTGGTCCAAAAGTGAAGTTTTGAACTTTATCCAAAAAAAGGCGCCTGACTTTTTTCGATTTTGCAAAAACAAGATAAGCGCATTCTGGTCAAGGGTTACCAATAAAGGAGCAAAAAATGCCGTTGACACAGCCACATCAAATTATCTATCGCTTAATGACAAAATACCAGAGGATGTCAAAAAGGATCTTTTTGAAGGAATAACGGGTTCTGTATATTCTCCCGATTTAAATTTAAGAACCCAGGGTCTGACTGAAATTATCCAAACCGATGAAGAGAAAAAAGCCGCAGCCATGCAAATGGCCTATCTTATTGCCATATTTGGTAAAATGAATCAAAAACAAGAATTAATGATCAAAGAATATATGACCTCTCTCAGGATCACGGAAGAACTCAAAAAAGACATAGAAGAAGAGCTACGGGAGGCGGAGAATGAATTTGCAAAATTTGCTAAAGAACTGATTCGCCTTGATGAAGAATTTAAACGCACAGCGGCTGAAACGGAAAAAGCTAAAAGAAACGCGAATGATATTATTGATCTTATCTGATTAAAGGGAAAGGAAATAAAGACATGGAAAATTTTGATGCGACAAGCACTCAATATGATGGCGTAATCAATGAATATCTCGATACTAATAAGGATAATCAATTCAACCTTGAAACAACGGCTATCGCCGCTTCTCGGGTATTTGCAATTCCCCAAAATTCAGAAGCTCTCTCATTGGCCAGAAATAACCCTTCCATTATAAAGATGTGGGACCTTTTTCAGAAAAATAATGAATTACAGAAGGCAACCATAGATCAGATTATAGAAGTTCAGAAGGCATCGCACGCTTTCATTCAACTTATCAATAAAAGGGATATGTTGCAGGCTGCCGCTATCATAACCGTTAAAAACCAGCTTAACACCCTCAATATAGAAAATCGGCAAATCTATGATACCATAAAAAAACTTGCCGGCAACGTCCTTGCCAGATTTAACCAGCTTGAACGTCACATTGAACATGTAGAAGCTGTTGCCAGTCTTACACAGTGGATACAGAATCTTAAATGGCGTAAGTATAGTGAAGATCCTCACACAAAGCGCTTTTTTAGAATCCTGGAAGACTTCTATTTTAAATCAGGCAAGAATTTTACGATGCAGAACCTGGAATCTCTTAAAACAGCGCTTGATCAATCAAAGATTAACCCCTTTGACACGATCACGATAAAAGATTTTACCACAACGCTGGTTGATGAACTTATAGAACATGATTTTAACGAAAGTATGAAACACAGCCCCTATAACAGCAAACACAGTTTTGACGACATCAATGAAAAAATATCACTGCCATTTCTTTCATCATTATATTTATTATCTGAGGAATATAATCATCTTATAAAGAGACGCTATCCAGTTGATAAAATCCGCGATGACATTAAGCAGGCGGCACTTTGTTACCTGAAAAAGGATTGCGGCATCGATGTGTCAGCCCAACTTGAATATTACCATTTGGGAATTGAACTATTGAACGGCAGACGATTGATCGAGTTCCTGGATTCTCCGGCAGCACCGGCAGTAAAATCAATCACACAGTCAACTCCGTCTCCATCTTCAATTGAAATTGATAGCAGCCAGGAACGATACAAAGAATACATGGATATAGTTGTCACTCTTATGAATGATGAGGAAACCCCCGGTGAGATTGATAATGAAGAGCGTGAAATGCTGAAAATGAAGCAAAAGATATTAAAGCTTACCGATGAAGAGGCCAAGAAGATTGAAGAGTCCGTGATAAGCAATCATAAGAATAAAGACGAAGCAGAGAGGAAGTACCGGGAAGAGGTAAGGAATGCTTTGGGAGATAACCCTGAAATTACCGCAAAGAAAAGAATGCGGCTCGATTTGTCGGCACAGAGCTTTGGAATATCACCCGATGTCGCGACAAAATGTGAGGCGGAGATAATTGAAGAAATTAGCACAGCACTTGTAAAAAAATTTGAAGATTACCGGAAAATTGTTCGAGAAAAACTGAAAGGAACCGATAAAATATCACCAAAAGCAAGAATTTATTTGGATTTGAAAATACAAGAATTGGGATTAAGTAAAGAGATTGCGAAAGAATGCGAAAAAGAAGAGATTGATCAGAAAATAATTTATAAGCGTGATGAGCGGTTCATTGCTTACCGAAATGGAACTGTTTTGGATACAAAAACAAATTTGATGTGGGCGGCAAATGATAATGGATCAAACATTAAATGGCAGGATGCTAAAAACTATTGTGAAACCTGTTCTATTGGAGGCTATCAAGATTGGAGAATGCCAACTGAAAACGAATTGGAAGGCTTATTTAAAAATGGAAAAGTGCGACCAGTTTCATCTATGTCGAGCCTTACAATTAAGGTAACGACAGAATTGATAGATATTACCGGCGTATGTGTATGGTATGATGAATATCAAGAAAATATTGCATATAGTTTCAATTTTTACAGAGGCTTGCATGAAACGGCTTCCCGCTTGTCATATGAATACAATATGAGGGCACTTCCGGTACGTTCATGCGCTACTCGTGTTGACAATGATAACGGAGCAAAGCCTCAAGATCCTGAAATTAAAAATGATTACACACTCAGCTCCAAAGATGACGATGCCACTTCATTTGCTCATATGAATGTTGAGGAACTTAGCAATAGACAGAACGTGCAGTCGAGTTCCTCTGACCTGCGTGACCAATTACTTGAGGAGAGAGGAAAAGAAGACAATAAAGCTCAGGACCCGCAGGCAAGTTCATCAGACAATAACAAAATTAGACGCTACAACTGCGATAAGTTCGTATTTGAAAATTTTCTCAAAGGAATGACAAAATGGCTTGAAAATCAAAAATATAATGTCCAAATCATCACTAATCCAGATGGTAAAAAGATCATGCAAATTTCTCAAGGAGGTTTTTTGCGTAATGTCGCAGGAATGTCTTCAGCGATTAATGTGCTTTTTGACCAAAAAGAAACTAATTTAGTAGTGGAGATTGGTTCGGGAAAATGGGCAGACAAAGCAGCTGCTGGTGCTGTTGGTATGATTGTTTTTGCGCCATTGGCGATTACAGCTGGTATCGGTGCATGGCAACAGGCAAAAATTCCGGAAAAAATATTTAATTATATCGATTCCCAGTTAATAGAAGTAAGATGAATTACTTGAACCAATAACTTGACAAATACCCGGTGGCCACTTCAAAATCCCCCACCATGGTTAAAAAAACGAGGGTCAATTTAGTTGCTGTCTTTACAGATTTTTAAAAGATGCTGCAGAGGGTATCCTTCCATATCCATATGACGATAACAATGGATCTCTCTATGGGTGACAAGCGTTAATGTAAATGCCAAAAATAGTTATGATGGTTATACGGGTTTGTTATAAGGCTTGGTATTTCGCATGGTCAAACTGAAGAATATAGCTCGAGGTTATCCAAGAACAATATCAAACGGCACTACTTATACATTTTGGTATTATGCTGAATGAGGAAGATAGAGCTAAAAAATATTAAGAATTGTAAAGTGACAGATGTATCATTTGTTACATTCTGTCACTTTTTAAAAATCGGTAAAATAATTTTAACAGATGAGGGTGCGAAATGATAATCATAAATAATTCAAAGCTACATAACGAAACAACCATAACTGGCAGAATTGATAGGTTTAATTATGACATACCGTCATCATCATGGAAAATATTTTGGATTGATGGTGATAATTGGAAATCAGGTTGGTGTAAAGGAAAGGTATCCGGCAATATTAAGGCAGGCGATAGGGTAAAATTGATAGGGCGTTGGCAAATAGATGAACGATTCCCTGATTTCGGTTTACAATTTTTCTTTTCATCATATTCGATCCTTGATGAACGTTGTATTAATTCCAATATGCCAGATCAGCAGAAAGTACTAGGCCGCATCTCTCGAATGAAAGACCGCAATGGAAATGCGAGGATTTTTACTTTTAAAACTGAAAATGGAGATAGCTTTGATTGTTACGGAAGAGTAATTCGGGGTGCTGAGATTTATGCAGACGATTATCTTACGCTATATGGAACTTTCAGTGGAAATTTAAAGCAGCAAAAAAATGAAAAAACGGGAATATTTTACTATACTAGCTATACTAAAATATCTCCTCCGCATAAACAATTACCAAGAATAGAGAGAAGAAAAACAAGAGATCCTAATGTGTTAGTCACTTTATCGGCATCTTTGAATACAATACAATCATATTTTCAGAACATTGGACAGGAGCGGATCGAATATGAGTTTCACAATCCTGTAGTAAATACAATATCACGGCATGTCAGAACACAGTTGATTAATCGAGTTTCACATTCAAAAGACGAGAGTAAAGATTTATATTTTTTAACAGCTTTTCTTGATCGCAATGCATTAGATTACGATGTTCAAAAGTTCAGAATTGAATGTCCTAACTTCAAGGATGAATTGATTAAATGTTGGAGCGAATCACCTATTGAATTAAAAAATGCAACAGAAAATATTAAATATACTATTGAAAATTATGGCGCTAATTTCTGTAGCAGTCCAACGTTCAAAAAATTGTATAAGCAAGCTCCTGGGCCATACAAACTAAATCAAATATTAATCTGTCTCAAAATTGTTAACGAAATTTTTAAGAGAGATCAGCTCACGACAATTTCGCAATTATGTTCAACTATAAGCAAAGAAAAAGCGTTGCGTCACTATCTGTTAAATCTCTATGGTGTCGGTCATAAAATTGCTAATTGGGCACTAACTAATGTGACAGGACATTGGTTTGTTATTGATCAACATATTGAAAAAGTTATCACAAGGAAATTAAAAGACACCTTACGTGGTTTAGAAGTTTCAAGTGGGAATGCTGATCAAATATTTGATAATTGGTTTGGTATATATGATGAAGAAAATCAAACATTCAGAAATATTTCTTATGATGTTTTCACAATAATATTTCCTGACTTTATTGCGCGAAAAGAATATAAGTGTTTACCTTTTATTGTAACTCAATATCTTTGGTATTATGGAAAATATTTTCTAAATTAAGTTCATTTTGCCTAGTTGCGTATTACAGTCAACTATCCCCAACCCCGCTCATTATAAAACAATCCCTTCAATTCATTGCACCTTTCACCCCGTGTTCATTGATCCGGCCGCCACATCCTTCCCGGGAACCATTTCTATTTTGATCCCACCCCATATATTCATTACCGATGATCTCTCTGTCAGAACGACCATGGAAGGTTTCAGATGCTATTGTTCTGATATAACCAGAAGCAGCATCCAGATTAATTCCTCTCTCTTTTTTCAAAAAAAGGAAGAACATTTATTCTTATGTACAGATGTGAAAACGGAATATCTTCAAAACAAATGACTATGTAAATGAATTAAAAATTCTCGGGGTTAATTAATCAGGATTCTGGAATAAACATAATCCATTAACGCCAAAATTAATAGATTAATGACAAATTGAACTTCTTTATGTTTATATATTTTTA
>JAKQQL010000179.1:0-1376 GCA_029564175.1 Candidatus Cloacimonadota bacterium | reverse complement strand
AAATAAAGGGCTATTGACAAATGATGAAGAGAAAAGTGTTAATTACTTTCTCGAGACTAATAAAAGTGTAAAAAATGTACCTGAAATCTGGAAGACAGTATGGATATGTATTAAACGAGACAGAAGGTGGTTAAGAAATACAGAAGCCTTGAGGGATTTCTTTTGGAGTTTTTTTTCTTGTCAATATACAATAAAAATGAGGATTTTTAAACTTATCTTTACTTGATTCAATATTGAAAATCTAATATTATCCCATTAGAGATGAATAAAATATCACAAAGAATTTTAATATTAATCATTTTTTCTTTCTCAGTTCTATTATCTCAAGTTCATGAGACCATACCTACAACGCACTGGATTTATGAATCTATTGAAAAATTAAAGGTATATGGATTTTTCAGAACACTGGATCAGGGATGTCAGCCATACACTCGTTTTCAGGTAGCAAAGGTTTTGTTGAGTGATTTGGAGAAGAATCAGGTAATTAACAAATTTGTTGAAATTGAAATTGATAGGATTAAAACAGAATTGCTTCCGGAAATAGAATATTTGCAGCAGGAAGATGTAAATAGATTAAAATCACCAATGAAAGTTGGTTTTACATTAAGTAATTTTTCAAAATATAAAGAGAATACAAAAAATTATATTTTCTTCAGGTTAAATGGCGCCTTGTCTTTCTATGAAAATTTTACACTGAGATATTCTGCATATCTGGATCAGCGATTTAAAGACGATCCTTATTTTATTGGATACGATTGGAAAGGATTCCAGGGCTATCAGGAGCAGATGTATATTAGTTATGCAACAGATTTCGTAGACTTAAAGTTCGGACGTGATTATATCAAGTGGGGCTACGGTCATACCGGCAACCTGCTGATTTCCGATAATTCCTGCCCTTTTGATCAGTTTAGTTTAAAGGTAAGGTCCCGTTATATTTCATTTCAGGCATTCGTCGCTCAGCTGGATAAGATGTATAATGCCAACCGTTATCTCAATGCCGCACGTTTCGAAATCAAACCGGTCGCAAATTTGTCCGTTGGTTTAGGACAATCTTCGCTTTATGGTGGGGAGAATCAGTCTTTGGATTTCACTATGTCCAATCCGTTGGCATTTTATTCCTTTACTCAGGATAACGACAGAAAATCAATGAATATGATGCTCTATGCTGATTTTGCCTGGTACTTCAGAAATAAGTATAAGTTATACAGTGAATTTCTGGTTGATGACTTCCAGATTGACCATGAAGTAAAGAGTGATCTGGAGCCCAATGAACTGGCTTTCCTCTTTGGAATACAGGCGGTTGATCTGTTTTTTGATACCCGTGGCTGGCTGGAATTTGTTCAGGTTCGCAATCGTACGTATAATGTCCCCGATGC
>JAKQQL010000163.1:0-1322 GCA_029564175.1 Candidatus Cloacimonadota bacterium | reverse complement strand
GCAAAAAAAAATGCTGTCACTTTATTAGGGAAGAACAAAATTAAATTTCTTCACAGTGATTTGTTTACATCGTTACCTCACATACACTTTGATGTGATTGTTAGCAATCCACCATACATCAATCCTGAAATCTATACTACCTTGCAAAAAGATATTTTCTTTGAACCAAAAGAAGCATTAGTTGCACCCGATCATGGTTTTGGCATCATCAAAGCAATAATCAATGATGCTTATAACTATCTCACTAATGATGGAGTATTGATTGTAGAGATAAGTGATGATTTAGCCCATCAGATAGTCAACCATACTCAATCATTGCCATATACCATTTCCATTGCAAAAGATTATTCGGGTTTGCACCGTGTAGCAATTTTGCACAAAACAATAAAAAATATAAACAATTAAGAAATAATGATAAATTTAAAATAATTTTATTCGATATTGTAATATAACTGATGTATCAGCCCAATATGCATGTCAGTGGAGTAAGCAGATCACTAAATGAGCATTCCATCTGAAAGGGGAATCGTTGTGCATGACCAATGGTAAAGAGGAATTTCTGCATGATATCAGAGTTGCCAATTTTATAGAAGCATATCGTTTCAGTTGCATCAGCAAACGTGATAAGTGGTATAGCTTTTCAAATATTGAATGGGATCCAATATTAAGTGAAATTAAAATTGAAGCTATCATCAACTTTATTGATTCTTCATACACCATCAATCAAATTATTAGACAGGACACAATCCCAAAAAAATCTATTGGAAATCAACGGTTTAAATACACAATACTTGAACCATTAAAAGTAAGTAAAATATTCTTTAAAGAAAGTGATATCACAGGCACCATACTTATTCAGAACAATTTTCCCTATTACGATGTCATTCATCAATCATCGTTATCCATGAATAATATAGAAAACATGATTAATTTTTATTCTGACCGCTGCAAAGCTAAAGTTTCAGTTGAATTGCACAAAAAAAATAATACTACTCATAAATATTTTGACTGCGTAGGATTTAGAGAACATTCATGGGGATTATATCCTTCACATAATATTAGTTGTGACAGCAGGGTGGTTGTGCATTTCAGAGATCAAACAATTTCGTTTAGATATATAGAATATAATGGCATGAGCTATTCATATGGCTGTATTTCAAAAAAAAGTGGCAATCTTGCATTGGTACTTGTTGAGTTAGAATTTCTTTCAATAAAAAATTCCTCTTTTGAGTCATCAGAATTTACATACAAAGATGCTCAGGATGATATAGATCTGATAGTTTCAAAACCTATAAAGCCGCACCATATTGAGGTATCAAAAA
>JAKQQL010000128.1:0-4637 GCA_029564175.1 Candidatus Cloacimonadota bacterium | reverse complement strand
ACCTTAAATTTAAGACCAATCACACATCACATAATTTCCGGGATACTTTTATTAGTCAAGCGGTTCAAAGTGGCATAAATTTTAAGAGTATTTTAGAATGGGTGGGACAATCCTCTTATACAATAATGGACAGGTATATCGACTTGACCCCTGAATTTAATAGACGTGAAATGAGGAAATTATTTAAACAAAGAACCAAACGGAAATCGGTGAAGGAACAATAAATCTTTTCGGGCAAACCACTGAGGTTTCAAGATTATACTGAATTTTAGTAATTGATTACCATCTCATTAATATAGCTACATTCCAGATTGGTGAAGTAATCTGCTCTGAATGGAATAGGTTAATAATTAGAGAGATTTATAATTTTTTATAATTTTTTCAAAGTCCTTTTTAGGAATCAGAAAAAAATATTTTCAAAAAAAAATCACATTTCAACTTTTTCGGAAACCAAATTCTTTCCAGATTTTCCTTTCATCAGTATTTATCAATGAAGAAGATATTGTCATGCTCCACCCCCGGCTCTATAAACCGGTCCTGCCATACCCCAAGGGACAGGGGGGATATATGGGGGGAGTGTAAGATATACACTTTGATTTATGATTACTATGAAAACAGATTCAAGCAAATTATCAAAACCCACAAGCATTAACGAGCTTGTTCAGGATATGGAAAAACATCCATATAGATATCAACATCTTAAAGTATTCCTCAGACGTGAAAATTCCACTGGCATACCGGATTTGGGAGAAGAGTATCTTGCTGTGTCACCAAGTGGGTTTGGATTGTACCGCATAGACTCCACTGATTACCTGAATGGAAGAATCATACTTTCTTTAACTGAAGTCTCAACAAATAAGGCAGTTAATTATTCATTCAACATTAATGAAGTGCATCCTACCTGCTTATTCATTCGCTGGAAGGATGTCAAGAACATGGTGTTCCAAGGGTGCATGGATAGCGACCAAAATGATGAAGACTTACTTGAGTTAATTGAAGATTAGAATGGGAACTAACGCCAGAAATACGGTGGGATTGAAGTTAATTCAATTATCATCTGACACTTATGCGGTTAAGCACCAATGTCTGTTAGCTCCAATGAAAACCGTAAAAATTGGAGAACCAATGCTTATTATATATCCTGACACCGTAGACCCGTCAATTTACCCTGCAAAACTACTGGAACTGTGGCAAGAGGGCGATGTCCTTTATTTGAAATTATGGAACTACAACAAGGATAAATGGGAGCTTCATGCACAAGATTTGACAACTGAAGATTGTCTATTTTCATTTATATCATTGCCCTTTATTACCAAATTGGCTGAGGTAATGACTTGTAGATGCAACCCTGAATCACCCGTGGTCACCAAACCTAAAGTTAGTGAGCAAGACCGCTCCAAAACAGCCAATGACCGCTTAAAGGACTACCCAGAACTTCCACCACCGTTTTATAACAGTTCCGGAAAAGTGGTAATGAAATACATTTCTGCGTCAGAAATTATGCTTGACCTACCGTTCATTTTGACTCAAAATAAAAGATTGAAATTGAATATGCCATACCTTAAAACCGAGAGTAAATTATCTGGCAATGACATTAGTGCCATCAGGTTATTGGATTTCGAAGTAAATGAAGGAATTATCCTATTATTCGTTCAGGAACTGAAAAGCAGGAAAACTTATTCACTGGAATGGAATATGGATTATACAGGGAGTTATTGGTTATGGAGTTTAAGTGATTTTGAGACCAGCTTAGGTATCACGCAGAAGTGAAGCAAAAAACCTTTGAATTTTAATTACTAATGGTTTTGCATTAAACACTCGATTTGTCAGCATCCAGCCGCTTAAATGAGAATACAATTAAAAAACTTGTAAATTTGACCCGTAAATCAAAATAGTCAAATATAATGTCAGAAATTAACGTAAGAAATCTGATTGTAAATTCAGCTTCGAAGTACTTTTCAAAATTTGGTTTCCATAAAACCACAATGGATGAGATTGCCAAACACATCCATAAAGCCAAAGGGGTATTATATTATTATTTTAAGGGGAAGGAGGAGCTATTTAATGAAGTACTAAAGCAGGAGTTAAATGCTGTTAAGATAGAGTTGAAAAGAATTGTTGATTCCGAAAATGATTCCCTTATTACTCTCAAGGAATACACCCTGACAAGGTTAAGGTTGTTACATAAAGCTGTCAACTATCACGAAACACTTAAGGCTGATTTTTTCGAAAAATATCTATTTGTGAAGGATGTTCGTGAAGATTTTACTGAATTTGAAAGGGAGCAATTAACAATAATACTTGAAAGGGGGAAAACAGAGGGTTATCTTGATTTCAGAAACATAAATTCGACCATAAGTATATTCATGATGGTCATTAATGGGATTGAAATACCATTATATCTTCAGGAAAAATATTCAGAATACGAGAGCACTATTGATGAGCTATCATCAATGATTGTCAATAGTTTAAGAACACAAAGAAAATAATCGTAAATTTTTTTTGTTAAAATTTGAACAAAAAACATTTTTAGTTAAAATCTATTTTTAATTTTGAACTGACTTTAAAACAATAATAGTCAATATTTAATATATGGAACGATTTGCACAGAAAATCCTCAAAAACAGATGGATAATTATACTAAGTGTAATTGGTATAACAGTATTCTTTGGTCTTCAGACCAGATTCTTAAAAATCAATTCTGATATAATCAGTTCATTACCGGATGATGACCCGGCTGCCTTGATGTTTAAAAATATTGGCAACCAGTTTGGCGGTAATGAAATGGGCATGATAGTTCTTGAATCAGACAATATTTTTAAAGCTGATTTGCTACAGCACGTTAAACAAATTACAGACAGTCTGAAAATTACTCATGGCGTTTCTACTGTCACAAGCCTGACTAACATACTTGATATCAAAAGCACTGAAGAAGGAATTGAAATCGGTAAACTTGTTGACGAGTATAACCTTCCGGTTGAGCAGTCCCGGTTAGACAGCCTGAAAACCTATATATACTCAAAGGAGATGTATAAAGGTGCAATCGTATCAGAGGATGGAACGGCAACAGTTATAATGTTCACTTTAATTCCTGATGCTGATAAACAGGCAGTTGCCAATGAAATCAAGAACATGGTTGAAGGACTGGATTTACCTGAATCAGTCTATTTTGGCGGACTACCTTTTATGATAAATGATGTTTCTGATTTAATTGTTTCAGATATAGTATGGCTTCTGCCAATAGTTTTCATAGTTATTGCGCTTATTTTATACATAAGTTTCAGGTCTCTCAGAGGCTTACTGATGCCACTCCTTACTGCCGGGATTGCCGTTATATGGACTGTAGGAATCATTGTTACTGCGGGTCATGAACTTACCATTATCCTGAATATTGTACCTGTCATTCTGCTTGCAGTGGGAAGTGCTTACACAATTCATGTAATAAATAGCTTTAATCTATTCAGAGCAGGAGATTTCAATCAAACAATAACAAAGGCACTTGGATATGTAATCATTCCTGTGATTCTTGCTGCGTTAACTACAGCCGTTGGATTTGTGTCATTTGTTCTTGGTGCGTATCTGACAATGATTAAAGATTTTGGCATTTTTACAGCTATAGGAGTAATTGTATCTCTGATTCTTGCAATATTTTTTGTTCCGGCTCTTACTTCCATATTTTCAAAAAATGACCGCAAGGTAACAGTAGATTTACCTGAAAAGAAAACCATTTTATCTCATTTTATCCTTCAACCTCTTTCTAATCTGCTTTTTAAACACCCTAAATATATATTTTCAATCTGGGGCACTTTTCTGGTTATAAGCATTGTCGGCATGTTCCTTATTAAAACAAGTACAAACATGGCTGATTATTTCAAGAAGGATAATCCAACAAGAATTTCAGAGGATTTGATGCAGAAAAAATTTGGGGGTTCATTTCCTGTTTTTGTTGTTTTTGACGGTGATGTGCAAAGTCCGGAGGTTTTAAACCTCATGATAAAGACCGAACACTTCATGAAACAAGACCCGAATATCAGCATAACTCAATCAGTTGGCGACTTGATAGAGCAAATGAATGATGCAATGCTTGAAGGTAAAAGGATACCTGATGACCAGTCTAAAATCGAGCAGTTATGGTTTCTTCTGGACGGGCAGGATGTTATGACTCAACTCGTTTCGGAAGATTTGGACAGGGGAATTATCCAGTCAAAATTTGCCTCGGTTGAAAACCAAGAAATAGAAGCATTCACCAAAAAAATGCAACTGTTCATTGAGGAAAACACAAGTGAGACTTGCAAAATTGAATTAACAGGTATGCCTTCTGTTTATGTCAGACTAAATGACAGTCTGATTAAAAGTCAGTTCAGCAGCCTTTTGATAGCCTTGGTTCTGGTGGTACTGATTGTAGGATTAATATTCCGTTCCTTTTCAAAGGGAGTCTATGCGACCATTCCGATAATTGCAACAATACTTATCTTATTCGGGTTTATGGGATTCACTGGAATTCCTCTTGACATTGCTACTGTCCTTGTTGGTAGTATTGCATTGGGAATTGGCATAGATTATTCGATACATTTTATTTCAGGATTTAATTCACACCTTAAAGAAAATGGCGATGCTGAAAAAGCTATCGAAAGAAC
>JAKQQL010000094.1:0-2931 GCA_029564175.1 Candidatus Cloacimonadota bacterium | reverse complement strand
GGCGAAGCCGGAAGGATTTGAACAATCGCTTACGCTCGAGACACAGAGAACAAAGAGAGAACCCAAAGAGAAGAGCTAAAAGAAAAAGGGATTTTAGCAACGAACAGCACGAACTTTTTTATTGAATAATGCACAATGAATAATGAATAATGGGAACTGACTGCGTCAGTAAGGATTGCGACTGTTAATGGAAATGAGAAATGTACCACATATGGTAAAATAAAGTGTACCACTTAAAATACCAAAATAATATGATTCTCCAAAAGGAGGATCAAAATGAAAGGAGCACTTATGTATCATATGGTGCATGAACTCAAAGTACATGGGAAGTCCATACGGGCAATATCAAAAGAGTTAGGTATTCATAGAGTTACTGTCCGGAAATTACTGAAAAAAGATCCTGACGAAGCACGTGAATATTTTGCTTTTAAAGTTATTCGCCATAGCGAATTTGATCAATACTTTGAGTATATCACAGATAATCTAACCCGATATCCTCGTATTACTTTAACCAGATTATACGAGAAGTTAAAAGACGAATATCCAGAGATAAAAGCCTCAGCACGGGCTTTCAGAGCTTATATGCAGAAAAGAGATCTCAGAAGTAAATATACTGATTCAAGAAAAAGGCACTATGAACCAGTCGTTGATTATATCCCGGGTAATCTGATCCAGGTTGATCTTGGAGAATTAAATGTTCCATACTATAATTCCAAAAAGACATTCAAAGTATATTTTGTCTGTTTTGTGGTTTGCTGGTCACGTTATATGTATGTTACTTTTTCAACTTCCCCTTATAACACAGAGAAGTTTATAGAAGCTCATAATGAAGCCTTTGAGTATTTTGGCGCTATTCCATCAGAGATGTTATACGATCAGACTAAGCTTGTCGTAATCAATGAAGAATATCGGGAACTTACTTTAAATAATGCTTTTGGTAAATATGCGCTTAATAAGGGATTTAGTATTAGTGCCTGTGAAGGTTATGATCCAGAGAGTAAGGGCATGGTAGAAAAATCCGTAAGCTTTGTAAAATCATCTTTCCTGATTGGCAGAGAATTTCTTGGAATAGATGATTTGCAGAAACAATCAAAAGAATGGCTTCAAAAGGCAAATAACAGAATTCATGGGACAACTAAACTCATACCCTCTGAACAATTTAAAATTGAGAAAGAAAGTATGACTCTTTTCAAGGGATCAATGGCTGCGACAGAATATCGCATAGCAGACAAAACCAGTCTGATTAGTTACAAGGGCTTAAAATACTCAATACCAACAATATATCAGAATAAAAAGGTTAGAATTAAAGAGTTAGATCAAAGCCTTCATGTTTATGAATTAGAAACTACAAAACTTATAACCAAATGGGATTTATCAAAACACAATGAGCCTGTAAATAAAAATTTTAATCATTATCGGGATTACAGGGAAAGCATTGAGGAAATCAAACAAAGAGTAATAGATAAACTGCCTTTATCAGGCATAAATGATACTGATCAGTTTATGGATAAATTATTAAAAACTTGTTATAAGAATATTCGTGATCAGTACAGAGGTTTGGAGAAACTTATGAGAAAGTATGATAAAGAACTGTGGACACAAAGTGCTCTCGCTATATCATCTATGCCAAAAATAAGCTGTAAACGAATAGAGTCTCTATTTAAGGAGCTGAAGAAGAAAAGCATAATAGAACAAAAAAAAGAAGAGGCAAAAAACAAATGCCTGGAAACAGCAAAAGATGAGTTTAGAAATATAAAACAATATGATGCTTATGCGACTGATGAGGTGAAATAATGATTACCCAGATGAAAGAAGATCTTAAGAGAGTAAGATGTTATCATATGGCGAGTTACCTTGAAGAAGGTATTCGTGACGGAAAAGAGAATGAACTTAGTAATATTGATTTCTTCAGAAGAATGCTTGATGCTGAGATAAGCGGGCGGTCTAAGCTTAATCTTAAGAGAAATATGCGCTTGGCTAATCTTCCCTGTGAGAAGAATATTGAGAAATTTGATTTTAAGTTTCAAACCTCGATAACCAAAAAGCAGGTTAATGAATGGTTGTCATTTGAATGGGTCGATAATCGTCAGAACCTCCTTTTACTGGGAGCTCCCGGAGTTGGCAAAACACATCTTGCCATAGCAACAGCTCTGGAAGCTATATATCGTGGATACAAGGTTAAGTTCTTTAGCATGAATGATTTTATCGAAGAAATGATCTTGCAGGAGTTTAACCAGACAAGTAAAAAATGGTTATCGTATCTAATGAAGCATGATTTAATCATATTGGATGAACTTGGATATTTACCTGTAGACAATAAATATACACACTTGTTTTTCAGATTTGTAAATGAATGCTATGAATACAGATCGTTAATAATAACATCAAATAAACTGCCTTCTCAATGGGGACAATACTTTGGCGATGAATCAGTTGCAATGGCAATTTTGGACAGATTACTTCATCGATCAACGGTAATAAAAATGAAGGGAGACAGTTATAGATTAAAAGACAAATTAGAAACCTCTATAAATCATGAAAACTCTAATCAAATCAAAGAACATTCAACAGCTCAAAATCACAAAAAGGATAACTTAATTTAATGAAAAAGTGGTACATTTTAAACTTCCAAAAGTGGTACAAAATAAAATGCCATTGACACCAGTTAAGATCATATACATCAGTAATATGTATCAGTCTCATGGCGGTAGTTGGACCCTGCGCCTTATAAAAATCCGTTAAGTCGTAGGGAAACTCGAGCCGCTGCGAACAGCCGCTTGTTTGAGTAGACGGGTTGCTTCCTGCGATTCTGAACCGGCTGCGAGTTTGCGGTGGAGCCGGCAAGAGTGACTGGAGATAGGATTTTTATACCAGCGCTTGATTTTTCTTTGTTACCTTTCTTTTTATCAAGAAAAAGAAAGTAAGTTATTT
>JAKQQL010000079.1:0-1060 GCA_029564175.1 Candidatus Cloacimonadota bacterium | reverse complement strand
GATGAACCGTTCCGGTGGACAGGAAATCTGACAGAGCTTGCAGCAAATATGATGAAAGAAATCAGTAAAAAATTAGGATTGCAAATCATAATGGTCACACACGATGAAAGATTGATGGAGATAGCTGACAAGAGTTGGCTTTGTAAAAAGGAGAAGGAATTGTCTGTCGTTAGAGAGTAAACTATTTAACATACCAAAACCAAGGAGGATATTATGGCAAAGAAGAAAGAAGCGGTATCTATTGAAAACATGATCAATGAAAGTATTGTCAGTGTCATTGAAGATTTGCTTGTTTGTGCAAAGAAATTTGATGGCGGCAATAATTCAGCGGGAGCAAAAGTCAGAAAAGCTTTGCAGGGAATAAAGGTCTCTGTCAAAGAAATCAGAGATGAAGTTACAGCTATCAAGAACGACAGGAAATCATAGTATTAAGTTATCGTATACCGGCAGTACGATGTTGATAAACTTAAAAGATGCCCCGATGTCGGCGGGGCATATCCTGATGAGACTATGGCTAAAAAAATTCTTTGCAAACTACGAGAGTGCAAGAAATTTAAAACTTGCAAACAGAAAACAGATCCCTTTAAAAACAACAAACTTTGTTGGGGATATGAAAACTATATTAATCAAGACATCCCAAAGAATTTAAAGCAATACGAAGTTTTATTTTCTGAAATAAACTTTAACTTAGAACGCATCAACGCTCAAGTGTTTGAACCTTTACCATCTAATAAAAAGAAAGAAATTATAAAGATGTTCTTTTTCGGAAAATCAAATATAAATGACATCGCAAATTGCTTGCAATGTTCGCAACAATATATCTACACCATACTAAAAGATTGTAAAAATATTTTATTGGAAAGCATCAAAAAGTGAATATTTATGATATAATATAAGTAAGAAGGAGGGAAAATAAATGCATTATTTAAAATGTAAATCTGAAAACATGCAAATAGCATTTCAATCAATAGCTGATCCTGCAAAAGACAAATTTGGATGTCTTAATTGTGGGCACATTCAGTTTAGATACGCTGGAACTAAACATGAAACAGAAAAAGAA
>JAKQQL010000075.1:0-1121 GCA_029564175.1 Candidatus Cloacimonadota bacterium | reverse complement strand
GCTTGCTGAAGAACAGTTGGCCAGTTACCACAAACTGATTGAAACCAGTAGTCAGTTTATTGCCATCAAATCCAGCAATCATTTTTATCTGGGCAATATCAGGACCCCTGGAAAAGTGCTTGTTGAAGGTAATTCAGCTGATCGTTGGTTTTATGAAGCATTGAATGCAGAAAAAGATTATTCACTCAATGTAAACTACGATAATCTGCTGAATAAAGTGATGGTATGGATCAATGTGTTGGTCAGAGATAAAGATGGAAATGCCATTGCCGTTGCAGGTTCGGGTATAGATTTAAGCGGTTTTCTGGAAAAATTGTTACAGCATGATGAAAAAGGTGTCAGCACAGTCATTATCAACTCATTAGGTCAGATTCAGGCACATCCTGATCGCTCAATTGTTGAACATAATGGCAGGGCAAAACAAGACAGTGATAAAATTAAAATCTATGATTTGCTAAAAAATCCGAAAGATCATGACTTAATCAAACAAGCAATCGCTTCTCTCAATGACAATACGCAGCCTGTTCAGTTACGTCTAAATTACCATGATAAAAAATCTATCGTTGCCATTGGTCATATACCACATATAGACTGGTATAATATGGTAATTGTTGATGAAGATAGTCTGATTGGTGTAAAAGACTTTGTGCCATTGGGAATGGTGTTTCTAGTTTCCCTGATTCTGATGTTGATCAGTATTCTGTTAATTTTCAGTAAGATGATAACCCTTCCACTGAGCCGTTTAAGCCAGGGAGCAAAAACGGTTGCATCTGGTTCTTATGATACCGCTCTGCCAGAGGATTCATGTAATGAAATTGGTCATCTCAGTAAAAGTTTTAATTTAATGACTACAGAGATCAAACAATACACAAATAATCTGGAACAGCTGGTTGAAGACAGAACTTACGAGTTAAAACTAAGCAATCAACAATTAAATGAAACTCAAACCAGACTTATCGATTCAATAGAATATGCTAAATTGATTCAACATTCTTTCCTGCCGTCAGAGAGAGAATTAGCAAAATGTTTCAGTGATTACTTTGTAATCAATAAACCGCTAGAAATTGTTGGAGGGGATTTTTACTATTTTAGAGAGAACGCTGAGGCATATTACATCGCCT
>JAKQQL010000064.1:0-1250 GCA_029564175.1 Candidatus Cloacimonadota bacterium | reverse complement strand
TTTGTATGAGTAAGATCGCCAGCTTGTAAAATCAATTCAATCCCATTTTTCTTTGCATATTCATAAACCCAGTCTAATTTATCCCATTGGATTTCTGTTAAATCATCAAGTCTTGCAATGGGATTTTCAACAACCAAATGTAAATCAGACAGAAGCAATATCTTCATTTCAATTCCACCTTTATGAATTTATCAAGATTATGTGCTGAAATCGGTTCTTTGCATTTCTCACAGTAGGGACATATTTTAATGGTCTTCAAAAACTTTCCAAAATCCTTTTGAATATCTTTGTAATCAATTTTTATGTTTTGCATTTTATCTTCTGTTTCCTCTGTGCTTGTTATAATATCTTGGAGAGCAGTATATTTATTTTGTTCATTGAAAATCTCTGTATAAAGTTTATTGATGCTTACAAGCCCTTTTCGTGCTTTGTCAACATCAATCATATTTTCCATAATCTTCTTGACCGTTTCAATATTTTCAATCATCGAAAACAATTCATATATCTCATTTTTTATTTTTTGTCTTTTGTTTTCGATTTGTTCAATTTCATCCAAATCATTTTTCATTTGTGGAAGATTTTCAAACCGTTTTAATTTCTCTTCAAATTCTATTTTCTCTAACGACAATATCTTGATCTGTTTATTTTTTGAATTGATGTCTGTTGTTAATGAGGCAATGACTAGATCGGGCTTTTCTAATTTTGATACCCTGTTAAAAACCTTTGCTACCTCACCGGGAGATTCGCAGATTAAAAAAGGTTTATCCATTTGTGTCTGCAAATTCAATTCTGTAATATTCGATACCTTCGATACTTCATCGGGAACATCTGATCCGATTGCTCTAAACTCTTTTTCATTACATACATAACCCGATTCGGATTTTGACTTGACCAGAGATATTTGATTACCTTCTTCAAAATCAATGTCAACAGCAGTCGGGTCTTTTGTAAAATTGGAATGAAATCTGAATCCCAAAGGTCTATTTGTCAATGCCCAATTAATAGCACGAATGATATTTGTCTTGCCCGAATCCGGGAGGCCAACTATACAGTTTACCCCTTTGACAAATTCAAGCTTGGTATTCTTGTGCGATCTGAAGTTTTGTATTCTTAATTGTTTTATCATTTATGTATCCTTCTTGCATATTCAGCCAGCAGCAATGATTCTACCCGACCGTCGAGCAGTTTACCCCGTTCGGTATGAAAGAGGTAGGACAGCTTAGGAAACAGCTTTAAAACAGCACTAAGGG
>JAKQQL010000061.1:0-1037 GCA_029564175.1 Candidatus Cloacimonadota bacterium | reverse complement strand
ATCGCCTTCATACGCGAGAGCTAACTGATTTTTTAAATCATTAAAACGATTATTAACAGGAGTTGCAGAAAGCATCAAAACCTTCGTCGGCACACCCACCTTTATTACATGATTGAGCAATCTCAAATAACGGTTTTCTTTCTCGTTTTCATCCCTATCTTCATCTAAAGTAATCCGTCCGCCGTTTCGAAAATTATGTGACTCATCAATAACAACAAGACCATAAGCCCCCCAGTTCAAGCGGTAAAGATCAAGACCATTAGAAACGCCTGTGTTCCTGTTAAGATCTGTATGATAAAGAACATCGTAGTCCAGACGGTCATCTACTAGAGGATTATTTTTATAATTATCCTTAAAAGTATTCCAATTATTTGTAAGTTTTTTTGGACATAAAACAAGAACACGCCTGTTTCTATTCTGATAATACTTAATGACTGCTAAAGCCGTAAACGTTTTTCCAAGACCGACACTGTCAGCAAGAATACATCCATTATATTTTTCAAGTTTATTTATAATAGCTAATGCAGCATCTTTTTGAAAATTATAAAGCATCTGCCAGATTTTGCTATCCTTAAAACCCACCGCCTCATCAGGCAGTACATCCTCTGACACATCTTCTAAAAACTCATTAAATATATTGAATAGCGTTACAAAATATATGAAGTCCGGGCTATTTTCATTGTATGCAGCAGAAATACTTTCAATAACATCTTCTGTTACATCATCCAGTTTGCCGGCATCATCCCAAAGTTCATCAAAAACCTCAAGAAACTTATTGCAAAAAGGAGCATCAAGTTTTGTTACAATATTATAAGAATTATTACCTCTTTCACATCCAAGATCGACAGTCGTAAACCCATTTACAGGATTGTAAGTATGAGCTGTTTCTTCACCTAGAACATTCATGAACCCGGTCATGTTCTCATTTGTAATATTAGACTTAAAAACTGCCTTTTTGGTAATCCACTCAGCGCATTCACGAGCAACAGCCTTTTGATTAAGCTCGTTTCGTAATTTTACTTCAAATTCTGTACCGT
>JAKQQL010000018.1:0-6993 GCA_029564175.1 Candidatus Cloacimonadota bacterium | reverse complement strand
TGATACCTCCTTATATTCAATTAGCATTTCTACAATTTTTTGTCAATCAAAAAAATAATTTTTTATATATTGCAGTATATTTCAGACTTTATTGAGCTAGCAACATGATATTCATGGATATTATAATAACCATGTTGTTCATCAATTAAAAATACCTTTATCATGTTAAAACTAACTTTTTCCTTATACCATCCTTATACCATCCTTATTTGAAACGGTATATGATTTATCATACAATTACTCTCTTTTAAGCTTTAATTATTTTTATAACTCTCAGAACTAATATTTTAAATTTATTTATTAAAAACGATTCATATACTATATCTAAAAATACAAGCAGAAAAAAAATCTTTAGTTTTTATTTGACAAAAACATGCACATAGAAAATTTTAATAAAAAAATCAATAAAGATGGAGGCTATTTTGAAAAATATCCTTGTGATTGGAGCAGCAGGTCAGATCGGTTCTGAATTAGTACCTGCATTAAGAACGCAATATGGCAAAAACAATGTAGTTGCAGCAGATTTAAATACGGTTGATAATGCAGAAATTTTACAGGACGGTCCATTTTTCAAACTTGATATTCTGGACACTGAATCAATTGTTAAAGTAGTCAAAGACTACAAAATTGATACGATATATAATCTTGTTGCATTGTTATCAGCCCGTGGTGAAGCTGAACCTCAGCTTTCATGGAAAATTAATATGGGCGGACTTGTCAATTTACTTGAAATTTCCAGAGAATATAATTGTGCTTTATTTACACCAAGTTCTATTGGCGCTTTTGGTCCAAGTACCCCAAAAGATAATACACCACAAAATACAATCCAAAGACCATCTACAATTTATGGAGTAACCAAGGTATCAGGCGAATTATTGTGTGATTATTATTTTAAAAGATTTGGTGTTGATACCCGTGGTGTCAGATATCCTGGCATCATTTCAAATGTAACACCTCCAGGTGGTGGAACAACTGATTACGCAGTTCATATCTACTATGATGCGATCAAATATAAAAAATACAGCTGTTTCCTTAAAGAAGGCACCTCTCTTGATATGATATATATGCCGGATGCTGTAAGAGCTGCAATTGATATCATGGAAGCAGATCCTGCTAAATTGATTCACAGAAACTGCTTTAACGTTACTGCAATGAACTTCACTCCTGAACAAATTGAAGCAGAAATTAAAAAACATATCCCTGACTTTGTGATGGACTATAATGTTGACCCAATCCGTCAGGCAATTGCAGATTCATGGCCCAACAGTATGGATGATTCCGTTGCCCGTCAGGAATGGGGATGGAAACATGAATACGATCTGGCATCCATGACTACCGATATGTTGAATGTCTTAAGCAAAAAATTAAAATAAACCTTTTAATAAATGAAGACGCCTTCGGGCGTCTTTTTTTTGAAAGATAATATGAACATACTCCCCTAATATTGGTGGAAAATTACCCGTAACACGATAATAAGGAGACATTATGCCCATTTTTGGAATTGGAACCGACATAATAGAAGTTCAGAGAGTTCAAAAAGCAATTTCAAAATCACAACGTTTTAAAGAACGTGTGTTTACTGAAGAAGAAATTGCCTTATGTGAAAACAAATCCAATCCCTGGCAGAGCTATGCAGCCCGTTTTGCAGCTAAAGAAGCAATATTGAAAGCTATGGGAACCGGCTGGTCAGGCGGAATTGAATGGAAAGATATATCTGTCGAACATAATGAACATGGGAAACCAATCATAAAAGTGTATAATAGGATTTCAGACTTTTGTCAAGCAAATCATATTACCCAGATCCATCTCAGCCTGACTCATATTAAAGAACTGGCAATGGCTTATGTGATCCTTGAAATTAACTGATAAATTTTGAATCAGTCTCATTGATCAATAATGGATGATTCATGATAATTCAAGCTAAATCTCATGGATGTAAAAATAACATTAAGAAATTAGCTTAATTTTACTTTTAAAAATCTCAAAAGTAATAATTATATTAGTCCCAAGCTCCCTTACAATAAGGAGTTGGATTAAATCCTGATCAACTATTAATAAAGGACTACAGCTATAGGTATTAGTTTTAAAGCAATGTATCTATAAAAAATTTTAAGTTAAAAATCACTTTTAAAAAGTTCGATACGAGCCGAATAACTGTTAAAACCTTAGCGTTTTTTGTCATTATCAAATTTTTTTTTAATCATTTTTGTACTTTTTTTCATTTTAGGCATTCATTTTGCTTATAATATCATCAAATACAAAATCACGGAGGTATCATGTTTAAGAAAACAGCCTTTATAGCAATACTCTTAATTCTATGTTCGATGCTTTTTTCGCAAACTGTCACTGTAGAATCTCAGTCAGTAGAGATCAAACAAGGTGAGAAAGCGCAGATCAAAATTAACATTGCAATTCCAGAGGGACAACATTGTACAAAACAGGAAGACTATTTATATGTTGATATAGATTCTCTTTCAGGCTTAACATCAGGAATTACAATTTATCCACAAGGTAACAAAAAAGATGAAATGGGCAATGACCTGTACTATAATCAAATCATTTTAATCAAAGAAATTAGTGCAGATAACACCTTAACACCAGGCACACATTCTTTAAAATTAAAAGTAGGTTATCAATTCTGTAATGAAGAAGGGACATGTCTAATCCCTGAAGAAGTAGAGACAAGTGTCAACTTGAATGTTTTAAAAAGTCAGGGTCTTGATATCATGACTGTTTTAAAATTCATACTGCTTGCTTTTATTGGAGGTATTATCCTTAATGTCATGCCATGCGTTCTGCCTGTTCTTTCCATCAAAGCGCTCAGTATTGTTAAACAGAGTCATCAGGATAAGAAAGATATCTTCAGACATTCACTGGCTTATACCTTTGGTATCTTAGTATCATTTTTAATTTTAAGTACAATTGTCATTTTAATTAAACTATCAGGTGAATTAGTCGGTTGGGGCTTCCAGTTCCAAAATCCAGGTTTTGTAATCGTGTTATATAGCGTGATGTTCGTATTTGCATTATCCATGTTTGATGTGCTGGTATTTCAAGCGCCTGGTATGAATATGGCTTATCAGGCATCCGGTAAAACTGGATTCTCTGGTTCATTCCTGAGTGGAATCTTTGCAGTAATACTGGCAACCCCCTGCACTGCCCCATTCCTTGGAGCAGCCCTTGGATTTGCTTTCAGTCAGCCACCACTAGTCATTCTCTTTATCTTCCTTAGTATTGGTTTAGGTCTGGCATTACCTTTCTTAATGATTGGTTTCTTCCCTGGTTCTATCAAAATCTTCCCAAAACCAGGCAACTGGATGAATATTTTCAAAGAGTCTATGGGTTTCCTTCTCTTAGCAACTGCTGTATGGTTACTCAATGTGATTTATTCTCAATTAGGTGGATCTAATCTCATCAGAGTTTTATTCTTCACCGTAGTACTGGCATTTGCATCCTGGCTGTATGGCTCTTTTGTAAAACCGCAATACTCCAGAACAAAACAATGGATTATGACTGTAGTCGCTGTTTTAGTGGTTATTTTTGGGGCATACTTCCTTTTACAGTTCAATGAAGTTAAAGCAGAAAACAATTCAGAAATGGCTCATAATAATGATTTATGGAAAGTATTCTCAGAAGAAGAGGTAAATCAGTTAGTCAGTGAAGGCAAACCAGTGTTTGTTGACTTCTCAGCTGAATGGTGTATGACCTGTAAATCTAATGAAACAACTGTATTATGGACTAAAGAAATTGAAGATGCTTTTGCTGCAAAAAATGTCACCTTATTCCGTGGGGATTATACCCGTAAAGACCCGATTATTCATGCCTGGTTAAAAAAATATAATAAAGCCGGTGTACCGCTTTATTTGTTATTTATTCCTGGTCAGAGTGATCCTGTTGTATTTCCTGAGTTAATTACCAAAGGGATGGTTTTAGATAAAATTAACCTTATTCCAGAAAGCAATACACAAGGAGAAACTGAATGAAAAAATTATTTTTCTCAGTCCTGTTACTCAGCTTACTATTGATTACTGCCTGTGAAAGATTTGAACAGGACTATATCAAAGTCATTCATATTGAGGATTTTGTTAATTCTTTTCAAAATGATGCTCAAAATGCGTTAAAAAACAACGATATCAATACAGTCATGGCTTTTTATTCACCAGACTATCTCAATGACGGTATGAATAAGACTGCAATGCAAGGCTTTTACGACAGAACATGGTCTGACAGTGTAAAAGTTCAGATCATAGAAATCAATCCTGACAGTATGAGCTATCAGATTCGCATAATTGATAATGGCAGAGCTGTCGATACGACATGGGTTGATTATGCTAAAAGGACAAGTACAGGCTATTACTGGTATGGCAATCAGGTCAATATCATCGAATTACCAAAACAAAAAGCACTGGTTGAAGTTTTGACTGGTCTTTGGTGTCCAAATTGTCCAAATGCAGAACATGAGCTCAATGAAATTTATCAGACAATACCAAACCAAATGGTGATGATCAATTATCATATCGGGCCAGATTCACTTGGTCTAAACCTCAGTGATTGTGCTTATTATGGCAATACAGCACCTTCAGTACTATTTCAGGGAATGACAAAAGTTAGTGGTGCAAACCAGGCTCAGTTAGACCAATATCTGCCTTTAATTACAAATATCATTACTGCTGATGCTGAAATTACTTTCACAAATCTGCAATTCCAAAAAAATGGAAATAATGTGACTGGTTCTGTTAAAATCAACAACCTGAACAATGTAAATTTAACAAACACTTATCTGCGTGCAGTCATCTATGAAAAAGAAACAACAGCGATCCATCTGATCAGTCATGAAGCAGCAGAAAACGTTGTAAGAGCAAGAGCGATGGTTGATTTGTCTGGTTCTGATTTAAGTCAGCCAATCAGTTTCTCTGTAAATTCAGATAAATATCTTGATAGTGATACATGGCTGGTGATCTGGGTACAGAAAAACGAAAGCTTTACCACTATCAATCCAGAAACCGATAAGGTTTATAACTGCATAGAAGTCCCATTAAATACAAGAGGAGTAAAATAAATGAAAAAGAACATACTCATTATCTGCCTGTTATTGTTAAGTATCAGTCTGTTTGCACAAACTAAAAAACTTCAGAACTTCACTTTTGAAGATATCAATGGAAAAAGAGTCAGTACAGAAGAACTTCTGAAAAAAGGACCGATTGTACTCGATTTTTGGGCAACCTTTTGTGCGCCTTGCATGAAATCACTCCCAGCTTACAATAAGTTAGCTGAAAAATATCCAAACGTTACCTTTATAGCTGTTTCATCAGACAGTCCAAAAGCAAAAGATAAAGTGATCAGAACTGTTAAAAGTTTGAAATTAGATATGATTACGACCATCGATGCTAACAGAAGTATCCAAAAGATTTTCAATATTAAAGAAATCCCTGAGACTTTTGTGATCAATCAAAAAGGCGAAATCACTTTCCATCATAACGGATTTGTTCCTGGTGATGAGAATAAACTTGATAAAGAAATTGATAAAGTACTGAAGGGGTCAAAATAATGATTTCTTACCGCAAATCTGTCACCTTTTTTCTCCTGTTGCTTGGTCTTTGTACATTATCCCTTCAGGCTGAAAACCAGTTCAGCATTTCCGGAGATAATCAGATCAAATACATTTACAGAGCAGCAGAAGATTCATTAAAAAATTATTTCACTGACGAGCTCAAATTTACCTTAAACTATAACCAACTTACCTTTGGGATGGGATTTAAAGCATACTTGCCTAAGTATGACCAATATCAAGCAATTGATGAGCTCAGTCCTTCACAGATTTCTTATATTTGGGATGAACGTTTTGTGTCTCTGGATAAAGATACATATTTCTTTCAAGCTGGAACCTTTGAAGAATCTTTTGGTTCAGGGATGGTATTGAGAGCATGGAATGACAAAGATATGGACAGAGATAAAAGACTTGAAGGTGCTTTGATCCGCTATACACCTGAATATGTGAATTTAAAGCTTATCTATGGTGCCTTAAGAAATGATATTGCAGATCAGCAAATCTTTAAAAATGATATTATAACAGGTCTTGATGCAGAGTACAAAGTATTTTCAGGAATAAAACTGGGAATGAGCGCTCTTCAGTACAAACAGAAGGAAGCAACCAGTTCATATTTAGCATATAATCACCGAAACATATATGCAGGAAGAGCTTCTTTCTTAAATGATATTTTTGATATCAATACAGAATACGCTGAAATCAGATATGAACATAATGCGCCTGTAAATTATCGTGGACATGCTTTTTATAATACCAATAATATCTTCCTTGGTCCCATTACCCTGAGTGCTGCTTATAAAAAATACTACCAGTATAATTATAACTTAGCAGATCTGCCTTCATTAAACCACTATGATCAGTTACTTTCTAGCATCGCCAACATTAAATCTGAAGAAGGCTTAAGCGGAGAAATCAGATACATTCCTAACATGACTCATGAAACTGCAATTCACTATTCTGAAGCATGGAACAACAATTTTAAGATTCGATTCTCGAATTTCTTTGTCGAATACAAGTATAATACAGATACTTACTCAGTTCAAACAGAGTATGAACATATCGAAACCAAAGATCAGCCAGCCAACAGTTGGGAAAAAGAAATACACCCTGTTCTAACCTTTGATTTTTATACCCTACCCATGCCTTTAACGATTAAATCAAAATGGGGTATCAAAGAAACTACCCATGGTGAAGATGAAAGCACACTTCAACAACCTTATCTTCAGGCAGACTTAAAATTACGTGATAACCTCTCAGTTTCAGTGATTTCAGAATTTGAGTTCAATGAAGATGACAGCAATTCTTGGGTTGGTGGAGAGATTAAAACTTCCATTGGTGAACATTCAGAGTTAAAACTTTTTGCCGGAAAAGAAAAAGGCGGAAAAGTTTGCCGAAACGGTGTATGCAAGTATCAGACTCCATTTGAAGGTGTTCGTGTAGAACTT
>JAKQQL010000001.1:0-4107 GCA_029564175.1 Candidatus Cloacimonadota bacterium | reverse complement strand
TTCCGCTGATGATCAATTTGTCATAAATTGATATACGGATTAGTCTGACCTGATAAACAATGGCAAAAACATCCCGAAGGTAGTCATAATAGGCTCTCTGACGCCATCTGGGAGAACCATTTCCATTGAGATCACCATTTATTCCTGGCTTGCCGAATTGTAGTTCCGAAGATGGGCTGGTCCAATATTTCCCCCAGGATGATTTCTTAAGACAATCCTGCTCCTTGGTCGAGCAGTATTTTATATAGTCAGATATCTCAAAACAATTAGAAACATGATAGGCAAAGGATTCAAGAGTGATACCTCTATAGCGGTTAAAATGCTGCTCTTCATCGAGTTCCAGAATAAATTTCTCAAGAATCATATCCCAACCTCCAAATTCAAGAGGATAAAGATCATTCTGGCCATCAAGTTTCTTCCAGATCCTGTAGACTTCATTTGTGAGACCTCCTTTTTTCAAATCATTAGAAGAAATCGAATTTCCGGGATTATTTCCTGCCTCATAATAATTATTCAATATCCCACTTAATATTTCCTGCCTCTGTTTCATCTTAGATTCTAAGATTCAGTTATAAAGTGTAATAAGATCAGGGAAACCCTCATAATACTCGAAGTTCATTAAGGCAAATAAGTTTCTACTCCAGATATCTTCAAAAGTCAAGAGGCTTATCTTGTACACTTTGCCGTCGTTAGCAGCTTCAAGCAGGCAAAACTCACCTCTGTTAATAAAGTTTTCAAGCATCAGTTCTGCATCAGAATCATTTAAATATGCGGGATCTCCCATTGAATTAAAAATTCTCCTTATCCTGAAGTTTTCCATCTGATTCTGAGTGAGGGTAACTCCTCTGGTACATATGGTGCGGTGCATTTCTTCAAAAATGCTCATTATCACTATAATTATTAGTTTGCAAGTGAGATCAACTTACTGTCAGGCATATAATTAGCAGATAGCTTACTTTTCAGAAGATTGGTGGTTTGAGGCAGACTTGTTTTAACCAGCACCTCTGTCACGTTGATTTTCATTTCGCGACACCATTTTTCCCAGATATAGACCAGCATATCTGATTCATACTGAAAGTCGTATTTGGGATTTATCTCAGTTACGAATACTTTGATATCAGAGAATTCCTTTTTAATCGGAATCAAGCCAAGATCATTGCTTTCAATTATCTTTTTCCAATCAGATTTATTCCTGACTGATGAAAGAAAACTTGTAGTCGGATATCTCTTCCCCTCAGGTAATTGTCTGCTATAATCTTCGAGATCAAAATATCCATCAGTCAGAACAACCAGTCTGTTGTCATAATCCTTCCCTGAGAGAAATTCAAGATTCTCATTGAAGAACTGCCATATACCGGTACCTGGATAGTAAGACGTAGCTGAGCCGAGATATGCCTTTGAGTAGAGTTCCTGGAGTACATTATTTAATCGCTTATCGAATTCAACCAGCTTGTTAAGTTTTACCCCAGAATTAAGCGATCCCATATCGATAAACATTGCATTCTCATAATCACTGGAATTGTAAGGGACCCCCTTTTGAGGTGCTATTATAACCTGGAATTTATCTCTGGAGTTTATCACCAGGTTTTTTCTGACATTAGCGTTAAACTCTTCAAAAACTGCTTTAACAATTTCAATGTCTCTCTCAGACTGGCCCGTGGTAATAAGTCTGTCTGACAGATCCAGCAAAATCATAAAGTTGACTGGTTTGCCCGACGCTTTTACCTGTTCAGAAGGTGAATTGGAACAGGAAACAGCAAGAAGAAAGAGAATCGATATGATGAACTGATTGGTCTTCATAAGTTGGGTTTTAAGCGGTTAATGATCTATTGAATGTCGCTGATTTAAAACTGATATAGACATTTTCACAATCTTGTTTTCTACTGTGATCTGACCTTAAGCCATTCAGGTAAGAGAGCCATCCGCTGTAAAAATCATCAATACTTCTTTCAAGATCCACAAGGCTATAGTGCACGTTACTTTTCTTTGCTTCGAATGCTTTGATTTTCTCTTCAAGAGTGTTAATCAAATTGACCTTTTCAATCCTTGAAGTATTTAAGACGCCTTTATCGAAGTACAATTGCCTCAATACTTTATCAATACTTAATATCTTCTCAAAGTTTTCTCTTTCGGGATTCGAGGCTTCAAACTCACATGCAAGCTTATGAAGGATCAGACTCCAACCAATGCTGGTGAAGAATCCAAAGAAAAGAACCAGGTAAAAGACGAAACTTTTATAAAAAACCCAGCTACCATCTGACAACCCCATTAATTCACTTACAGTATGATTATTATTCTCAATACTATATGCCAGCAATCCATCAGCGGTAAGAACAAACAAAACAACGGATAAAACGACAGCCCACTTAATTACTTTGGTTCGTATTTCAAGGCTGAAATGTAAAATCAAGGCAAAAATGAAAAATACTATCGGAGCGAACCAGTGAATATTGAATTCTTTAAATGCTGAGATATTAAAGACGTTGTTCAGGAGTATGCTGATACTATTCTGGTCAGCATTTGCGACCTCGCCTGCAATATTCCTGAACAGAGCAGAATGAATGGCTGAAACATAGAACAGGTACAGGTAAATGAATCCGGCTATAAAACCGATCCAAGTCAAAATCAGGTTGAACCTATTCCTTTTAAACTTGATGCTCCATGTATTATTCTTAAGCTCATCAATTCTGCTTTTATTAGAGTCTATTTCCCTCTGAATGTTTGGAATATCTACCTGGTCTATTTTTTCAATTGCTGCTTTGTGAGTATTTATCTCCCCCTTATGATCATTTATTAATTTATCCAGACCTTCAATTGTCTCCTTACGTTTTTGTTCATTATTGTTTTCGTCAACAATCTGACCGCTTTTGATAAGCTCAAATGAGTTTCTGAGAGCACTTGGATCTCCATTGTTCCTTCCTGCTCTCATATAACCGATCTGGTTCATATTTCCCCTTTCAATCTCTGACAGACTTTGCATGGTAATCTGGGCGCTTTCAGGTAATATTGCCTCATTATTGTTACCATTTTTCTTGCTGATCAGATTCTGAAAGAAGTTTGCCATAATTATAAAGATTAAATTTCGAAATCCTATATTTCAAACTAAATGCCATTTTATTAATCGATTGATATAGAACCTTATACAATTTATTTATATATCATTAATAGATTTATATATATCATATTATGATACATTATCAATAATTTATTGGGATTTTCTTTTTACCAGATGAATTGTGAGAATAAGTTTTCGATTTAAACCTCTATTTTTAAGTAAATTAATTTGGCGGGCTAACTTTAGTAATTGATTCCTGATATGAATGGGAAGCAAATTTTAAACAATGGGTTTGGATCCCCGGGCTACGTCGCCAGAGCAATGACACACGAATTCTTAGGCTATCGAAAACGGAAGAAGCTTGATGATCAGGCCATACTCGAGAAAATCCTTGTTAAGAGAAGCTGGATTTACAGATTAATGGGCAAGAATATTCTGAAGAAGCCGGTCAGAGACAGAATTCTTGAATACTCAAATGGACAGTTGCCGTTTATTATTTTATCTGATGTTTTTGTAACCAACCGTTCGAGAGGGGATCAATATGTACTAGCCTTATGGCAAAATTTATCTCTTGTAGTAGAGGTAGTATTGGAAAATTACAACAATATGACTGGATATGAGGAACAAGTATCAAGTGCATCAATCCTGGAAGATAAATTCAGACAGTTTATTCAAACAGAATGGGATAGATATTGATTCTGTTTATACCCTTAAACTTATCATAAATGATATCTTGTGCCTTACGGGAAATCTTATTTAATTAGAATGTCCTGTGCGACAAAATTCAAAAAGTCATTCAGTGTTTGAGAATAAAAACTCTTTGCCAGGCTGGGTTGATGGGGAAATGGATAAAATGGCCGGTCTATCTCATTGTCAGTACATTTTTTAAATGCCCGGCTGCTTGTTTGATTTCCATAATCCCAGTAATACCTGACTTTATCTTTATATATATTAGAAAGTAACTGTAGAACTGGTTCTCCAAGAGTAATTACCGGCAATCCCTGGTATACATCGAGTTCTCTTCTTAAAAGTTTAAGATTCAATGTTAAGTG
>JAKQQL010000442.1:0-19878 GCA_029564175.1 Candidatus Cloacimonadota bacterium | reverse complement strand
ATTGGCTCATTTTTCTTTGTCTTTGGTTGATTCATGATCTACTCCTTGTCTTTTTTATTTTCAAATTCAATAAAACAAAGAGTTGGATCTGGATCAACCTTTTTTTTTATCTTTTTACACCAACTTTTGAGATGTTATCAAGTATGCAGAAATAAATGAGAAATCCATAGTCTATTTCAATCGATAAATATACAATAAAATAACTCAGATAAATGGCAGAAAACTCATACATTTTTTTAAAAATATAACTTAGTTTCCTTATTCTATCCTTATACCTTCCTTATCAAAAATGTTACGAATATATAATTTATTATTTAAGGAATTCTACCTGATTATGTTTTAGAGAATTTATAATTGCCAATGAAAAAATATCGAGATTTAATCCTTCTAAATTTTGACGTGCTTTTTGGAATGCTTTCTCTATGACGATACCTGCTCCAACAACTTCTGCGCCAGATTCGATGGTGATATCATACAAGGCTTTAAGCGCATTTCCATGTGCAAGAAAATCGTCTATAATTAATATTCGGTCACATGGATGCAAGAATTCTTTTGATACACATACTTCATAGTCCACATTTTTAGTAAAAGAAGTTACCATCTTTTTATAAAAGTGTTCTGAAAATGTCGATGGCTTTTGTTTTTTCCCAAATATTACAGGTACTTGCAGATAAAAACCGGCCATGACAGCGACAGCAATTCCGGAAGCTTCAATGGTTAATATTTTAGTTACATTATGTTTATGAAAATGCTCAAAAAATGCTTTGCCAATTTCACTCATTAACATGGGGTCAATCTGATGATTTAAAAAACTGTCCACTTTTAAAATACTTTCATTGATGACTTTGCCTTTTTCTATGATTAAATCTTGTAATAACTTCATTTTCATTATCCTTCATTATACTTTTTTAAAACAATCGAATATGCCTGCCTGATTCGTCAAGTATAAACTGAAATTGACATAAAAATAAGTGCAGGCGTTTAGGGAGGGAGATAGAATGCCTGCACTTTTAGCGATTAAGATGAGCTAATCAGATTTGACTTTCTTTTCTATATCAATCATCATTTTTGCAGATGGACAAGATGAGCAACTGTGCCCACATGACCCGCCACAATTATTGTCGGATTTAGTACTTTTTATAAACGAACGGAATACATACCAGGCTGCCAAAGCAACTATCACGATCACTAAAATAAGATCTAACATGATTACCTCCTATATTAGTCCTATGTTAAGTAATACACCTGCCTGATAGACAAATGTGGTAATCAACCAGGCTAAGAGGGTTAATCCTCCCAGCTGAATCAATGCCCATTTCCATGAGTTGGTTTCCCGTTTGGTAACGGCTATGGTTGCCATACAAGGGGCGCTGATCAGACAGAATAACATAATACAAAATGCGATAAGCGGGTTGTACTGAGAACGAAGCTGTTGTCTGAGTGCATCTGATTCCTCATCTGCTTCACCGAGTGAGAATACAATACCCATTTGTGCTACAAAGACTTCCTTAGCAGCAAATGCCCCGATCAGTGCCGTTCCGATTTTCCAATCAAAGCCCATTGGCTTTAAAACCGGTTCTATGGCATGTCCAATTCTGCCTGCAACCGTATAAGCCATTCTTTCTGATTGTTGTTGATTTTCCAGTTCGGAAATTGATTCTTCAAGTACAGATTCATCTGTATTGCCAGATTGAGCAAATTCAGTTTTTATCTGTTCTTTAAGTAGTTCATAATCTTTATCAAGAATTTGTTTTTGAGGGAAAGTGGTTAAAAACCATAAGAGAATGGAAATGCCGAGTATAATGGTTCCTGCTTTTTTGAGATAGAGACCACCTCTGTCCCACATATGGATAAAGATACTTTTAAGGGTTGGAATTCGATAAGGAGGGAGCTCCATCACAAAAGGAACTGCTTCTCCTTTAAACACAGTAGAACGAAGAATCTTTGCCAATACAATTGCCAATAAGATACCAATCATGTAAATCGCCCAAAGAATTGGTGCATTGAGAGATTTAGGAAAGAAGGCAGGGATTATCAATGCATAAATAGGCATTCTGGCACTACAGCTGACTAATGGGGTTACCAGGATTGTCGCAAGTCTGTCCCGTTTACTCTCAAGTGTCCGGGTTGCCATAATTGCCGGCACTGTACAACCAAAACCAATAATCATGGGGATAAAACTTTTGCCATGAAGACCGATCTTATTCATCATTTTATCCATAATGAAAGAAGCTCTTGCCATGTATCCCGTATCTTCCAGAACAGAAAGTGCTAAAAAGAGTAAGAGGATGTTCGGTAAAAAGACCAGTACACCTCCAACACCGCCGATAATACCATCTAAAACCAAAGAACGCAAAATACTCTCCTGACCGGAAAATATAAATTTGTCGATGCTACCTGACAGAAATTCAAAAAACGATTCTATCCAGCCCATTAACGGGTCGCCCAGAGTAAATGTTAATTGAAACACCAGATACATTAATCCCAAGAACAAAGGGATGCCAATGACTTTGTGCGTAACAATTGAATCAATCCGATCAGAAATAGATACTCTTGACTCAATACTGGAGCGGACACACTGATGACAAATTCCGGAGATTAACCCATAGCGCTGTTCAGCAACTAAGGTTTCAGAACCGTCATCAATTTTCTTATTAAGTGAATCAATTATCTTGTCTGTTTTGTTGAGAATCTCCTGATTTTTAATCGATTCACGAACATCAGTATCTCCTTCAAGCAGTTTTATGGCCTGCCAACGGGTAAAGGTATTTTTGTTGCCCAGAACTGTTTGAATATCGGTTATATATGATTCCAGTTTAGTATCCATGGTTAAAGGATAAGAATTAAAAGTGTTAACATCAGGAGAAAGAATCAAATCAAGCAGTTCTTCTGTCCCTTTATTCTTAAATCCAACCATTTTAACAATGGGTGCCTGAATCAATTTTGAAAAAAGCGGGATATTAATTTCCATACCTTTTGACTGGGCGATATCCCACATATTGAATACAATGATCAGCGGAACACCTAACTCCTTCAACTGAATGGTAAGATACAAGTTTCTTTCCAGATTGGATATATCAACTATATTGACAATGTAATCCGGTTTCTCTTCTATAATCACCTGTCGTGCGACTTTCTCTTCAATTGAATAGGCTGTCAGACTATAAGTGCCTGGTAGATCGATCACATCAATCGTTTGACCTTTATGAAGACTTTTTCCTTCTTTTTTTTCAACTGTTACACCTGGGTAGTTTCCCACATGCTGTCTGGAACCAGTTAAATTATTAAATATCGTTGTCTTGCCTGAATTGGGATTTCCGGCTAAGGCAATTTTTATATTTTTCATTGATTCTCCTTTGTTAAGAATAATAATATTAGGCTTGCCTAAACAGGCAGGCAAAAAAAATTAAGCAATATGCAGTTTCAAAGCTGCCCCACGACCAATTGCCAACTTGGTTTCTTTAACTTTTATCATGAAAGGACCTGAATGTGTTTGTGAAAGGATTTCTACTTCTGTGCCAGGCACTATACCCAGAGAAGCCATACGATTTTTAAACTCTATACCGGAATCAATACGGCTGATAATTACTTTTGACCCCGTTTTTGCAAAGATCAGTGGCATTTTTCCTCCTATTCCATCGGTAAAACAAAAATATAGTCTGCATCTTCTTTTCTTAAAGACAGATGATAGCCTTTTACACGAATATCAATCGGGTCTCCCATTGGAGCAATTCTTTCAATTTCGACAATACTTTCCGGAATGAGTCCCATATCCAGAAAACGCTTCTTCAACTCAGGTTTAGCCTGAATTTTTAATATCTTCGCCTTTACACCTAAGGGAAGATTTCGTAAGCTAACGGATTGATTTGTATCCATTATTCCCTCCGAGATTTTATTTTCTATATTGTTTAAAATTTGTGTGGTACAGGCATGGCATTTTTTTAAATCCATTTGTTCAAGACACTGATAACCCATTCCTGCAATCCATTTTGAACCGCCCCGCGGGCATAATTCGACAAAATCAATAAATTTCATAAAACGTTCCAGAATGTTCTTGGGTATAGAATGTTCCATTTGACAGGCAGCATCGTCCGCTTCTTTTTCATCTACCGTTAATACTTTTACCATGAACTCTTTCAATACTTCATGGCGGCGAACGACATCTTTCGCAATCTTTTCACCATAAGGAGTGAGAGTGATCAATTCATAAGGTGCATAGTTAATCAGACCTTTTTCTGCTAACACTCTTAATGCTCCGGTAACTGAAGCAGCCGTTACTTTCAGCCGGTTGACCAAGTCTTTTGCTCTGGCAGCCTGTTTGCTTTTTACAATATGATATAAGGCTTCAAGATAGTCTTCCAAACTTGAACTTAACTCTATATTTTCCATTCTAACTCCTTAATAAGTTTAGGTAAGACTAAAAATATTCATATCGTATTATAAGTCAAGAGAATTTTTAACAATTTTTGATTGACTTAAAGAGACTGGTATGCTAAACTAAACAGATAGTGTGTAATATATACAAATTGGTTTAATCATTTAGTCATTAATTCAAAATATAGGAGGTAAAAATGAATAACTTTTGTATATTAAAAATCAATAGAGGGTTGTTCAGAATAATAATCATAAATTTAATTATGGTATTATTTATAAGCAATCTGTTTGCCGAAAAAAAATCTGAATCCATAATTACTCAGGGAAAAACAGGATACCCTGTATTTTTTAATGAAAGAGAGATTTTTCAGATATATGCTGGTAATAAACACATGAGTCCGGAAGAAAGAGCACTCATTATAGAAAAACGCCTGGATAAGATTAGAAACAATTATAAAATCATACCGGATAGTCTGAAGTTGATGAAAGAGCATTCTGACTGGGTAGTTATGTATTCACAGATTCCTTTGATTTACATTACAGATGAAGACAGCTTGATTCTCAAAAAGGGAAAATACCAGATTGCGCTTGAAATCAAAGATAAAATACAAAGAGAGTTTATACCCTTAATCTCATCATTGACAGTGAAAAGGAGAATATTAAATATAATCAGGATAGTCTTGGTTATTGCATTAATCTTGTTTGTCAGTTATTTTTTGTTTAAATTAATTAGCAGGATTTGGAAAAAAACCGAGCGATGGATTGATCTGATTTCACAGAAACATCCTCAGGGTTTTATTTTAAGGGGTATTAAACTGGTGAGTGCTGAACAATTAGAAAAATCTATTATTCTGATTTTGAAACTATTCCGTTTTATTATCAATATTTTTATCCTTTATAATGTAGTATATCTGATACTCTTAACGATTCCTGCCACAAACAATATTGCCCGACAGTTACAACAATATCTGATGAGACCACTGGTATTGGCAGGTAAATCATTTTTGGATTACTTACCTAATATTTTCTTTATTCTGATGGTTGTTTTGATTGCCAGATATTGTATCCGTTTTTTAAGGTACTTGTTTGATGAAATACACAAAGGAAATATTACTTTTAAAAACTTTTATCCGGACTGGGCAGATTCAACTTTTCAGATCTGCAAATTTCTCATCTACTTCTTTGTAGCGGTTATTATCTTCCCTTATTTACCAGGCTCTGACTCACCGGCATTCAAAGGTATTTCAATTTTTGTAGGTGTCTTATTTTCATTGGGTTCCAGCTCCGCAATTGCCAATATGGTTGCAGGTATCATCATTACCTATATGCGTGCTTTTAAAGTGGGTGATATTGTTAAAATAGGTGATACAATTGGTGAGCTCAGAGAGAGTTCGCTATTGGTAATCAGAATCAGAACATTTAAAAATGTGGAGATTACTATTCCGAACTCATTGGTGTTAAGTGGTCAGATACTGGATTACAGTCATTATAGTCAGGATAGGGGACTGGTGGTTCATTCAAAAGTAACGATTGGTTATGATGTGCCATGGGTGAAAGTACATCAGTTATTAATGGATGCCGCCAAGAGAACCGAAGGTATTCTCAAAGACAAGGAACCTTTTGTGCTCCAAACGGCTTTAAATGATTTCGCTGTCGAATATGAAATCAATGCTTATACTTGTCAGCCATCCATCTTACCCAGAATTTATTCTGATCTCCACAGGCATATTCAGGATACTTTCAAAGAAGCAAATGTAGAGATTATGAGCCCGATTTATAATGCAGTCCGTGATGGAAACGAACTGACCATTCCGAAGGAATAGAAAAAGCCCCCGGAAGACCGGGGGCTTTTTACTAATTCTAACAAGCTACATATCTTTGTAACTTGTTTTGATTATTTCATCATCAACATTTTTTTCATCAGTTGCTTTTGATTATGAGTCAATTTATAGAAATAAATACCGGATGATACCTGATGTTGATTGTCATCTGTCCCATTCCAGGTAATCTGATGCTGTCCTTTGTTGAAGTGTTGGTTGGTAAGCGTTTTTACTTTCTGACCTTTCACATTAAAGATCTCCAGATTGACAAAGCCTGCTTCAGGTAAACTAAAAGCAATACTTGTTGATGGGTTAAAAGGATTTGGGTAATTTTGATGTAATTTATAGGCATCAGGATTAACCGTATGATTATCGTTACTCACATAGTTATCAGGTGCAGAAGTAGTAAACTTAATAGCCATACCATTTGTCAGTTGAGAAGCACTGGCAGGGTAGATATTAGCAAATGTATAAGGAATGCCATCATTCTGTAAGTGATTTTCTATACCTACTGTTGCAAAATTATTGTTTGATGCTGGGTTATCAATTGTATGGTACTGGAATACAATATCACCATCCTGATTATCGTGAGGATAAAGGATTATCTGGAATTTTTCAAGAGAAGTATTGTTGAATGCATTGTAAGTATCTTTCCAGTCAATGATAAAGCGATTATTGGCTGAATCATGATAATATCTGACTTTCATTGGATCCCATGTATTTGGGGCAGTCATTAAGCCTTTTAAATCATCCCAGTAAGGAGCTAACATGGCGTAAGGTCCTAAAGCTGAAGGAATGTTCCAGTTTGAGAAGTCATTTTGCCAGGTTTCCTTGAAAGCGACCCAACCATTAGAACAAATAGTCAGTCTGTTGTAATTGATCCCATAGTATTTGAAAGTAAATGGTAAGTTGATGGTTTGTGAAGAATCATCAGTCATGAGAAGTGTTGTTGGACTTACTTGATCAAGGTCAACCCAGTTGTAGGTTGGTTTTTGTGAATAGTTTGCATCATTACTGTCATAAGCAAAGTAACCGTAATTATCTGGCCCTGTAGGTGAACTATTATCTACAGCTCCAATCGTTAGATTAAAATAGGCACGGGCAGTTTTGCCGTCAGTTGTTGTAAATTCAGCACAGAATTGGGCGTTTCTTCCTACAAAACAATTGCTTTGAACTGCAAGCTCGAAGGTAACATTCTGGGTGTTACCGATAGGGATATTTGAGATATTGACAGGGTTACTGTTACATGATACAGCATCTGTCATTGGGATTATTGAAACACTCAGATTTTCAGCATTAACGTTACCGATATTTTCTGTAGTAAACTGGATGGTTGAAGTTTGACCAGGGACGACAATGCCATTATTATCGAGAGATATTGCATCACGAATCTCAAAGGCCATTCCCCCTACAATTGTCATGAATTTTGAAATACTGTTACCAGGAGTAATATTTAAAGAAAAAGGTACCTGAGTCTGATTTGGACAAGCTGCTGCCACATTCACATTTGTACTGATTTCTTTGGTTTCTCCCGCATTCATGTTGCCAATAGCGATGTTTTCATTGCTAAAACTGATATATTCGGACGTTGATGATATCACTGCAGATGCGTTAGATACAGCTTCTGTGCCAAAGTTTTTCACAGAAAGGCTTAACTGAACAGTTTGACCTGAATGTAAACCACCATTAGGGATATTATAAGCAACAATGCCAATATGGTTTGATGCATTAACGGTGATCGTTTTAACGATTGGAAGGTAATTTTTTGCAGATATGGTTACTTTCAAATTGCCATTTGCATTATTATCTACTGGTAACATCGCATATCCATTAATGATACGGGCATAAGTGTAGTCGTTGTCATTTTTTGTTCCGGTAATGTAACCATGATTGATTCCAGGAACCTGTACTTCAATATAATTGGTGGATTGAGTGATCTGATCAGGTAAGTTGTGTGAGATTGTTAATGGATTGAGCTTCCATAAGCTTAAAGAAGGATCACTCAAAGTATTATAAATTTTGAAGTAGAAAGGTGCATTTGAATCATTTGCATGCTCATTTGGGAAGTTGTTATACAACTCAATTTTCCCTCTCATAACAGTTGTTCCGAAAATTCTGGCATGTTCATCTAACAACGAACGGAACATCCCTGAAGATATTGAATTGTTTAATGGCGTAGAAGTATTAAGGAAACTTGGACCAACAAATGCTACGGCACCATCAGGTTCAGAAGGAGAGCCTTTAGT
The DNA here is from genome assembly GCA_029564175.1 of Candidatus Cloacimonadota bacterium. Lineage (GTDB taxonomy): Bacteria > Cloacimonadota > Cloacimonadia > Cloacimonadales > WRIO01 > JAGOCT01. The sequence continues at coordinate 11,438 of JAKQQL010000442.1, read as the reverse complement.
CATCCACACTTCACCAAAACAGGGGTCATAAGATTCATTGTCATAATCGCCGTTATCACAGACAATAGAGTAAACTACAGGTGTTCTGCCTCCATTATTAGTCGCATTAACATGATCCCTGAAGAAGATAGGGAATTGCCAGCCGTTTCCACTTCCCCAACCTCTATAAGACACGTATTGAACACCGCTGTTGATTGCATTGATTATCTGAGTTGTCAGATATTCAGGTGCAGTAGAACTTCCAGAAGTATTTTGATAGAATACCGTATCAACCTGAGGATAGCCTGAACTTCTGAGTTTTTCATAGATCCAGCGTGACATATCAACAGGAGTTGTTGGAATTAATGAGCCTGATGCATAGTTTCCTGCAACGACCAGCGCTTTGTTTTGCCAGCTGTTGGTATTTGTTGCTGGAGCTCTTTCATAGCGAATTGTTTTACTTAAAATGGTTTGTAATTCTGTGTTTGAATCAATACACATACGACCAATCAGCATTTCTGGAAAATAATCTTCTCCACTGATTAAGGCATAATCGAGATCAGTTGCACATAATTCTGGATATGATGGTGCATTGACATAATAAGTAGGCAGTTTGTAGTAACTGCTGACGTTTGAATCTCCTAACAGTAACAAATAGTCAGGCTTATTAGTTGCCTGATTGTAAAAATTAACAATTGCCTGTTTAATCTGGGTGTTAGTTGGATTATTACCAATAGTCTCTTTTGTAATAACATTTACATCAAAACCACTTGCTTTTCTCCATTTAACATAACTACTCAGGTCATTTGCAAGGGCATTATGAGAAATTATGAGCATAGATGGTTTTTTTAAAGGAGAATTATGTAAGTAGGAATCAGAGTAGTTTACAGCAAGATTTTCATAGAGAGATACAAAAGCTTCAGATATCTCCGAAGGCATTTCCATTCTTCCTGTGCCTATAAGTGAGATTTCTGCATTTTTAACAATTGAAAAACCATTTTGATTTTTAATTACCGGATTAAAATGAACAGTGAAACCTCTCATCTCTTTAAAAGTGAATTGATTAGCACATTTTGCTATATCAATGCTATGAGTGGTTCTGGTTTGAATCAACTGACCTTCATTATTATAATCATCAACTTGTAAGTAGTCAATTGATAATTCAGCAGACTGATATGGTAAAGCGTATGTTTTGCTGAATATTAAGTTTTTAGAATTTAATGAATTAGCTGTATTTGCATCCAGCATATTATTTTTAATTTTAATTTGAACAATATTATTCTGAGTAGTAGAATGATGTTGGTAATAATTCGGTTTTAAAACCTGTTCTTCCATTTCATAAGCGTTAACACTGATGATAAGCATCAGCAAGCTTATGATTACCCATAATTTTTTCATAATTTTTCTCCTTGTTTATATATCAAATTGAAACACAAAATGATAGTCTGCTATTTAAGAAGCAGCGTTTTTTTGGTTAATTTTTCCTGATTATTGATAATCAGTTGAACAAAGTAAATTCCTGATGCGTAAGGCATTGCATCCCAAACAAATTTTCTGTTTCTCATTTGTTCAGAATTCAAAGTTTGACTTTTTATTAGCTGACCTTTGATGTTAAAAATTTTCATTTCAGCATCTTTGATTAGGTCTTTTGATTCAAAACTAATATTTAGGACAGGATTAAAAGGATTGGGATATACATTTAGTTTTGATACTTCAGGCTTTTGAAGGATAATCTCCTGATTATTTAAAGCTGATAAACTTCCAATCACTCTGATATTATCAATATTCCAGCCAGGATCTACCAGATCTTCATGATTTGCTTGACCTTCAATACCATCTTTTAATCTAAATCGCAAATAAATATCATTGTTTACAAAATCATTCAATGAAATTATCTGCTTTTCCCAACCATTAGTATTTCCTGCAAACTTATAGATCGAATTCCAGTTAAAATTATCATAAGATAATTCAACGGATACATAATCATTATCCCATTCAGTATGAACTGCCTGATCAAATGTCAGATATAAATCCTGTTCTTCGTACCCAAACAAACTGAGTGGATATGATACCTGAAGGGAATAATTGGCATTTACACTATAAAAACCATTGCCACTCCAACTGTCTGTTATAAAATGACTGTTGTGTGTGCTGTCGCTAACGACCAACCACGGGCCGTTCATAATCCATGAGCAACACGACGACTCAAACTCTTCAGTAAAACTGTGGTTTGTGTAGTCGAGATTGAAAAAGATTTGATTAACGCCAGGATTGATATGAATTGTTTTTCTTACAGGAGCCAGTTCATCAGAGATAAGGGTTAATTCATGTATGCCTTCAAATGTTTCAAAAATTCCATTTCCATTGATAAGAATCGTCTCCTGATAATGATCTTTTTTAATTCTGATCTTACCCGAAACAAGTTCGTTATTTAATGAAATCTGGATATTGATGATTGCATTTGGCAGAGGGATCAGGTTTACCTGAATCTGAAGATGTTGATTGTTGTTTATGACTATCGGTTGAGAATACGGTTGAAATCCTTTTTTATTGATGTTAAGAGTATAGTTTCCTTCATTCAGATATCGGTAGTATTTCCCATTTTCAGGATTACTTTTATGATTTGAAAAAGCCATACTATTCACTTGGTCAATGTGAATTTCTGCATCCATCGGTTGATTGTTTTGGCTATTAATGACCTGGACTTCCAGTAAGCCTGGCATCAGCTCATTTATGATATTGTATTGTGTGATAGAGTCCATTAGGTGATGAGCTGCTGACTGAAACATATCTTGGTACACCTGGAGTCCAGCTGAATCAGGAAGTACAAAATAATCATCGAAGGAAAGCGAAAATGGGATTATTCCATAATTGACATACAACTCATCACTTAAATTCCCATTTCTATTAACATTAGGCTCTGTTGACCATTGATTGCCAATTGAACTGGCAATATTTTGTCCAAGCATGTGATATGCCTGATAATCAGGTGATTGTCTGACAAACGCCCAGTTGTAAGGGAATATTACCTTGAACTGCTGATTGCTTTCAGTTGCATTTATCATGCAAAATTCAATTTTATTTTCAGTAAGGACATTTTTTAAAGCGATTAATTCATTTTCTGAATAGGCATGATTTCCTCTGAAAAACTGATTGTTACCTGAAGAATTGTAATCATTCCCGTGTATCCAGTTAAATTCTGCGTTACGATTGAGATTAACACCGTCTGACGAATAATCGAAGACATTGTTTTCATTCAAATCATGTGTATTACTGAGCATTTCATACATCGAATGATTGAGGACATAATCTGAACCATCTGGATTGAGGGTAGGTATGATGAAGATATTAAAATGATCAGCATAACTACTGTATGGTGTTTGACCGGCGTTTTGCAAAAATGATTTGAGCCACAAATAGGTAGCATTCATTGCAGGAATATCTTTCGCATAAACACTTCCGATCACAAGGATGTTCTTTTTACTTATCTCAGTTGAGTTAGGATTGGTTAGTCGATACATCATAATTGGCTGATTATCGGTTTCACTTGATCCAATGACAGAACTGTCAATCATTGTAGGGTAAGTATTGACCAGTTCACTATACTTTAATACCAACTGAGCATAAGTGGGGTAACTATATTCTTGACTCCATAAGGACAAAGAACATAGGAATAGCATTAGAACTGCTATTATTTTCACTAATCCTCCATTTTTTTAATTTGAGTTGATACACTTCTATAATCTTTCAAAGATCTGTTTGGGAGATTTTTAAAATCATATTGCTACAATTCACCCATTATATATTATATGCAATTTTCTTTCCAATTCTTAAAGGTCAGTACTCATCCATAAAAAATGAGTATTCGACAAATCAAATCATTAACATTTATGATCGTCAGGTATTTAAATCATATCATACTGTTTTAGAAACTCGTTTATTTTTACAGTTAATTCATAAAGATTGAAAGGTTTTTGCAGGAAAAAATGATCATCAAAATCTTTGAATCTGTCCATTGCTTTGGTCTCATGGTAACCACTGGTGATTATTGATTTATTATCAGGATTTATGTTCTTAAAACTTAAAAAAAGTTCTAATCCATCAAGTTCTGGCATGCTTAGATCAATGATCGTAAACAGAATATTTTGATATTTCTGGTTGTAAATATTGATGGCTTTAAGACTATTTTCACAGGGGATTACACTAAATCCTAGATGTTCGAGTAATTCCTTTGTCATGTTTAAGATAGAAGTTTCGTCATCGATGATTAATACTTTTTTATCAAAATGGAAATGTGTGATTAAATCTTCTGTTTCCTGTTTCTCCTGTTCAATAATAGCTGGAAAAAGTATCATGACAGTTGTCCCTTTATTCGTATCAGATTCAATTTTGATAGCTCCATTATGGCTTTTCACGATACCCATTACTGCTGGTAAACCTAAGCCTCTACCGGTACCTCTGGTAGTAAAGAAAGGATCAAAAATTTTGTCCAGAATATCTTGTGAGATACCAGATCCAGTATCAGTTATTTTGAACAGGATGCATTCCTTATCTGTAAGATTTGATGTAAATTCAAAACCATTCAGGAAGTCTTTTGTGCAGAGGAGATTATCTGTTTCTATGCTTATCTTCCCAGCAATCTCATCAATGGCCTCATTCGCATTAAGTAATAGATTCATGATGAGTTGTTGAATCTGATTTGTATCAGCTTCAATCAGTTTTAACTCTTTGCATAACTGATAATTTAAAGTAATTTTTTTGTTTACTGTGCTGCTGATTAATGAATTGAGACCTTTGAGCATGATATTCAGGTTAACTGGCTGAACAAAAAACTTTCCTCTACCTGAGTAAGCCAGCATTTGTTTACATAAATCTGCAGCTCTTTTTGATGAATTTTCAATCTCTTTAAGGTTGTTAAAAACGGGTTCACCTGGGCTAATCATATGTAATGCAAGGTCTGTATAACCTAAAATGACTGTGAGTAAATTATTAAAGTCATGAGCTACTCCTCCGGCAAGAATTCCCAGACTCTCCAGTTTCTGTGCTTTAAGTGCTTTTGCTTCAATATTTTTTTTCTCTTCAAGACTGTTTAAAATATCTGTGATTTCACGGCCTACAACAAGTAAACCTTTTGGTTGATTATCATGATTATACATGGGTATCTTGATAAAATCAAATGTTAAATTCTGATTTTTTGTGTCCCGAATAATTTCATAATTTCTCATGTATTTATGGCTTTTGAATATTTCTATTTCTTCCGATTCTAGTTCAGAAAAAAGTTTTTTATGATTTGGGCAAACGATCTGCATATCAGCATTACTCTTACCTAAATAATCTGATTCACTTAAACCTAACAATCGGAGACTGAATTGATTGGCGATCTGCCATCCTGACTTGTAATCTTTATAACAAATGATGTCAGGGATACTGTCAATAATTGTTCTTAATATTTCTTTACTGTCCAATAACTCAGCCTGAGTATTGTAAAGCTTTTTCTCTGTTGACAACTCCCGCATAATTCTGTTTACAACTAATGGCAGATTTGTCAAAAATTGAGAACTTTTTACAAGATAATCTCTAGCACCTCTTTTCATCATATCAACAGCAATTAACTCGTCTCCCATCCCTGTTGATACTACAAAGGGAGGGATTGATTTTTCATGAGACAGCAAACTGGTTAAAATAGCGGCATTCATATCAGGCAGTGAATAATCCAATATCATTAAGTCTGTATGATGTTCTTTTAGCCAGCTGATTGCAGCGTGCCCAGTTTTTTTTAATACGGTTTTATAGCCAAGCTCTTCAATAATTTGAACAATTAATTCAGCAATGATGTCATCGTCTTCGACTATGAGAATGCTCTGTTTACTGTCTTCAAATGCCATTCGAACTCCTTTATTCTTTATAAAGGTTTTGATTTATCCAGACTTTTTTGGCTTATCATGAAAAAATCTTCATCAAAGCTTACTTAAAAAGCACAATTCACTTTATCTTATTATATCATACATAAAAAAATCAGGTTTGTCCAGTTTTATTTTAAGAAATCCTGTTTTCATGTTTTTTAATGAGAATCATTTCTGCAAGGATTAGAAACAGAACTAGAACAAAGAGGTATTTCCATATTTCATAACCCAATCTGCTTTGAAGAATATGGTTTTCCCACTGACTATCCAGAAAGTATATATTATCTTTACTTTTTTGTTTTATCCGCTGATATCCGCTTTCCTGAAAACTTTTTATGTTGACAGGGATTAACACCGGTTCATTTTCTTTTTCTGTTATTTCATATATTCCGGTTTTTGTAAATGTGTAATTGCTGTTTTTAACAGATAATGGTGGATTAAAGTTTTCTTTGATTTGCGCATCAAAGAGTTCTATTGGATCACCGCAGTAATAATCATTTTTGCTTTGATGACTCATATTGACATATTGAAAACTTCTATATGCAAAAACAGGGAAGAACGACTCATAAAGAAAATCCTGTTTTTCATTAGAAACGTCTATGTTCCAGAAAACGAAGTAGTTTTCATGTGCAATAAGATTGTCTGATGCCTGAATCAATGGATTGATGCCTGAATTTACCTGTAAGTGATAGACAGGTAAAACTTCTTGATTACGAATATGCTGTGCGGTAAATAAATTTGTAAGCGGATGATGGACATTGATATAACTCAGACGATGCTCTTTGCTGTCATGTTTGCTGATTTTGGTTCCTGAAAGATTTTCCAACCAGTTGATATCTTCTGAATTCATTCCATTTTTCAAAAGAATCAGGGCATTTTTATTCTGGTTCTTGATAGAGTTTAGCATCAAATGGAGTCTTGCAGGAAATTGATTGTAGTAAACAATAAAAAATGAATACTGCGATATACTTGAATTTGAGAAATTCTGTGAATCAATGATCTCATATGTAGCACCATACAGTTTAAGCATACTCAAAAAAGATTTTGGGATTGGAGAATCTGCCAGAATGCCTACATGGATTTTAGTATCGGTAAAGAATGAAAAGAAATGGCGGTTATCAGGCGTAAATCGCTCATTTTTAACTTCAATCCATCCATGATTCCATCCTGGTTGAGGTGCAGGCACAATAAATGACTCACTTTTTATCTGGCCAGCTTGCAAACTGAGCATTTTTTCTGCAACAACAGCAGAATTTAGAGTCATTTTGATTATGACATCATTGTAAGGCTGATCTGAGAAGTTTTGTATATCAAACAATATTGTTTTTTTCTGATTATGTCCAGTTAGAACACTTTGTACTTCTGAACGAATACAGGCAATATTATGGCGGGATTCGATTTCAGAAACAGGGATATAGAAAATAGGAATGTCTGATTCTAAAGGGAGATCATTTTCATTTTGATAATCGCTGACTATATAAATCTCCTTATTTAGATAATGGGTTTCCTGTAGTTTTTGTTTGGCTATTTCTATAACATCGCTCATTTTCTCACAATTCCAGCTCAGGTCAATTGAGGGTAGGATTTCTTCACTGATTTTCCCATAAGTGATTTGACTGTTCAACTGATTCCATGATTTATCTCTGGTAAGCAAGATACTGATGTCTTTATCCATAAGCATATTGTTTATTTTTTGTATGGTTGATTTTGCTTTTTGAAATTCTGTTTCTGTATCGGTCAAATAATCCATGCTAAGAGAATTGTCCAGAATGATTGCAACAGCCGTGTCATGATGTGCCTGTTTATTCTTAAGGATAGGTATTTTTAAAGCAGGACGTGCGATCGCTAAAATACTTAAAAGAATAATAAGTGTTCTGATTATGATCAGTAGAATATTTTTAATTTTTATACTTTTATTTCGTTCTTTCAAACTTTTTTTGATAAACAACAGTGAGCTGAAGTATATTTTTTTGGGTTTTTGTTTAGCAAAGAGATGAATTAACAGGGGGATAATTGCTGCTAATCCAGCAATAAGAATTCCTGCATTTAAAAAAGAGAGATTAAACATCATTCACCAAAGGAAAGGGAAAACATATATTGAGCAGTATTGGTTTTCAGACCCTGTGTCTGCATTGACAAATCAATTTTAAAAGTCTGAATCATGTACGATGTTCCAAATCCAAATAGTATATTTTCAGATTTTTTATAGTTTGGACTGGTTGCTCCAAAACGAATAGCTAAAGATTGTGAATAGTTAGGATTTCCAAGATTGGATGAATAATTTAAAGACTGGCAATATAAGGGAGTTTCATGGATATTCCATAAACTGGTAACTGAAGATATATAAGATACATTTTGACCTCTTAATTCTGCTGAAAAACTGCCTCTGGTAGGAAGCTTTTTATCAGGATGGTTTGTCCAGTATAGTTTAGAATAGAGATCATGTACAACAAAACCATAGTAAAAACCTGACTTCTTACCGTAAATCCCCAAGTCAGAAGCATATCCCATCGATTTACTGTCTATAAAATCTTCTATGATATAGTTTGTATCGAAACTTGCCAGTTTTTGACTTGTTTTAACCCTGCTACTGTCTGTAACAGACCGTTTATTCTCTTTCAGATATACAAGTCTTCCATCCAGATATTTTATACTCAAACCCCAGCTGATTGTTCCACCAGAAGTGTCAGCAAAAGAGATCCCTATACTTCTGAGTTTATAATCCTGATAGATTTTGTTAAGACTGTCAGACTTTGTAAAATGATCATTGGCAAGCTCATGGTAAATAAATCCAACATGATGAGCTTGAATGGCGAGTCCTCTGAAAACGCTTTTTTGCATAAGTGGATTTGTTTTCATTATATCTGTGAATGACTGGTTCTTGTCAGGTAAACAAAATGAACTAGAAAAAGTCATTGCTTTGACATCACTTAACAAGGCTGGATTGTCATACAATGCAAAATGATTATCTGCATTTGTGAGGCATATTCCACCAAGTCCTGCACTATAAGGGGATAGATTGGTATTGGGCAGATGATAGTTAAAATCTTTAATAGGAAAACAGAACAAGTAATTGAAGATGAGAATATTGAGAGCAAATAAGATTTTTTTTTTCATTAATTTGAACTCTTTTTGAAAATCAAAAAATCAAAACGATGTAATTGAGATATAAATAAGCCTATGATGACTACAAACATTGCACTAATTTTTATGAGATTAAACTGCTCATTGATTAAAAAGAAGGATAGGAGCCCAGTCATTATTGGTATCAGATTTGTAAAAACATTGGCTCTGACAACACCAATATTTCTCACCACGATAGTTAGTAATATAAACGCTATAGAAGAGGGAAATATGGCCAGAAGAGATAAAAGTGCATAAGGTTGTGGAATAAAAGCCTGAGTCTTAAAATATGGCAACTCCCACCACAGAAAGAATGGTAAAAATAAAAGTGCTCCTAACAGGGTTTGGACTTTTACAATTGTCAGTGCGGAGTAATTATCTGCAATAGTTCTTAAAACAATCCCGTAATTAGTCCCACCCAGGACTGCTACAAACATAAGCAGATACCCGATTATTCTGCCTTCTAACCTGAAATCATTAACTACTAACAATAAAACCCCTGCAAATGATACAATGAGTCCGATGATTTCAAATATATTGACTTTCTCTTTAATGACAAACCAGGCAAATAAAGGGGTAACCAGTGGTATCAGCGCAACAATGATAGAAGCCAGACTGGCTGATACATACTGCATGCCAAAACTTTCTCCCATAAAATAGCAGAATGGTTCGAAGAAAGCTAAAAGAAAAAAGCGCCCATAATCTTCTTTTCTTACTTTTTCCTGTTTAAAAAAGAAAAAACCTATCAGGTGAAGAATAACACTGGCGATAACCAGTCTGAAAAAAACGACCGTAATCGGTTTAAACCCGTAATCGTATAGTTTTTTTACCCCAATAAATGCAAAACTCCAGAATAACATGGCTAATATTGCATAAGTGTAAACAATCGTCAGACTATTTTTTTTCATATTGATCCTGGTTAGTTTTTTTTGAGAATAATTTTGACTGTGTCAGTTTTTTTCTTGGAGAAAGGTAATTTTCACTTTCTTCACGAATAATCTCTTTAATTCTTTTTTCAGAGATTTTTAACTCTTTTCCAATTTCAAAGAGTTTTGTCTTTTCTTCTTCTTCCAGGCGTCCGTCTGCAATAACAAGTTTCATCATCAACTGGAAAAGAATATATTTATCTTCGTTATCGACCTGTTTCCCATAATATTTACAGATTGCTTTACTTCGTTTTTCGATTTCTTTCATATCTTTAAAGTCAAGATACTGTTCTGGTTTTGAGGTAAAACGAATCAGATATTCATAAAGCATTTCCCATTCCTGAGAATTCATGTCACCATCTGAATATGATATATATGAACCGACAGCGGAGATAAATTCTACTGCTTTGATTTCATCTTCATCCTTTGGATGAAATTCAATCAGAGAGATCAATTCATCCAGCTCGAGATTTAACTTTTTAGGATTGATCAAATCATGTCTTGCCTGATTCAAAGGATAAAGTGTAGAATTTGAAAACAAATCAAGACTTTTTAAACGAATCAGATGACCTGGATGGCTTGAATAAAAGTCTCCGACCTTTAACTCTTTGATGGTATCTAATTGTTTTAAATACTCTTTTATGTTAAAATTCAGGTGTTGCTCTGATAGACCTGAAGCAAATTTAAAAAAGACGTTGCCAATAATTTCTAGATTAGGTTGAACGACAAATCCAACACGATCTGCACTAATCTCTGCATATTGGTTCCATCGGGTAAAAATATTGCTGATATGGGCAGGGATTTCATGTTCTTCACGGTTAGACATTAGGCTGTTGACAACATACAACTGACTGTGTTTAAAAATAAGATGTCCAATTTCATGCCCAATGACAAAGAGTAATTCCTCATCAGTCAGCAGTTTTACAAGGGCTGAAGTCAAACAAATCATGTGAGGAACATAGGAAAAGCCATTGATTGAAAAAGCATTGACTTCAATGGAAGATATAATAAAAAAATCAATTTCTTCAGTGTAATTGATAATTTGTTTTGCTTTTTCACATATCTGATAAAGTCTTGGGGCAATGATATGGTTTAATTTTACTGAGTCAGAAAGCAGTTGGTTTACTATCTGTTTCAACTCATCTTTATTCTCAAATATATCATAGTAATTTTTGATAGCAAAATCATCTTCAAGAATTTTTACTAATGTCGTTTCATTATCATATCTTAGTTTTGTAAAATTTATATCTGTCATGATCACTCCATTCATTCAGTTAGTCATTAATATTTTAAAAACTCAATTGATATTTTATCTCATTTTCAAGTTTTGAAAAAAGTTCAATCTTGTCAAGCAGGATTTAAAATGTTTAGCATACCCCGAAATTTTCTAAAATGAATGTCTCAAGTGTAATTTGCCTTGGATCAGGCTTTTTAACGCTGTCTTTTCTTTTTTTTCTGCTTGCATATCCTATAAAAACCATTTTTAAAATCTTTGAGAGTCTGTAAA
>JAKQQL010000435.1:0-17406 GCA_029564175.1 Candidatus Cloacimonadota bacterium | reverse complement strand
AGTGTTTTAAAGAACTCGATTTTTCTTGCCATATTTTTTTATTTCATGATAATTCATACTTTTATATTGCAAATTTCATTGCAAATTTTTTAATCTGTATCCAAATATGGCTATTTCAAAACCAACGGCAAACATCTACCTTGATACACGTAAAGAACTCAAAAATAACAAATATCCTGTTAAATTAAATGTTTATTATCTCGGAAAAAACAGGTTGTTTGGATTACCGATAAAATTAACCAAAAAAGAATGGGAGAAAATCAACAGTCCGAAACTTCGAGACCAGACGCTGAAAGACATTAAAACGAAACTGGATTATTATGAGGGAGAAAAGTTTGAAGCCACACTGAAAGAGATTGAAGAACCCTTCACATTCCAGAAATTCAAGACTGCCTTCGAGAAGCAGGACAGTTCACAATTAGTAAGCCATGACGTTTATGCACTTTTTGACAGATTTATAGCAGATCAGGAACGAAAAGGGAAAGTAGGCAATGCGGGAATATATCGTAACGCACGTAATTCGTTCCAACGTTTAAGAAAGCGATTGTTTATAAATCAGGTAACCGTTGATTTCCTGAAAGACTATGAAAATCAAATGAAAAAGTCTGGCAAGAAGATTAATTATATCGGATTAAACCTGCGATGCATGCGTGCTATTTACAATATGGCAATTGCAGAAAAACTGGCAAAACAGGAAGACTATCCATTCTCACAGAAAAGGCGTGATAAAAAATTCATTATTAAAACCGAGGAAACGAAAAAGAAAGCGTTGTCGGCAGACCAGTTAGCAAAACTTAAACAATACAAACCACAAACACCAGCACAAAGGAAGGCATTCAGGTTTTGGTGGTTCGCATTACATGCTTACGGCATTAATATGACAGATATATGCCATCTGAAATATAAAGACATTGTCGGTAATAAGATTATTATTGAGCGCATTAAGACCGAAGATACAACCATAAGCAGTAAACCTGTAAGAATTCTAATCACACCTGAAATTCAATCATGTATTGACGATTACGGCAATCAGGATAAATCTCCTGATGCTTATGTGTTCAACATACTGAAACATGGATGGAAGGCAAAGCAAGAGCGTGATATGGTAATGTCATTTACACGCAATATCAATAAACATATGAAGAAAATATCCGAAGATTTGGGTCTCGAAAGATCGATATCAACTAACTGGGCACGGCATAGTTTTTCAACGTTTTTAAAAAGTGGTCTTATCCCAATCGAGGTTATTTCTGAGGCACTTGGTCATTCTTCCATCGAGACAACCAAGATATACTTGGATTCCTTTGAAGATAATGTACTTGAATTGATTGCCAAACGACTTTCAGAAATTTAAACGTGATGCTATGAAAAAGACAACACCGATATATGATGATAGCCTCGAAGTCCAGTTAACCGATATGTTGTGCAAACTGGATGAAAATCCAAAGGTGTGCACCAACCCAGTAGAAGCATCCTCATACAAGGGACATTTATTAACGGATACTGACAAAAGTTTTCACAGGTATATTAATGAGCACCTGTTTAAAAGATTTATTGAGTACATCGAATCATTTAAGGCTGAATGTATCAATGCTTATGCGGTCAAAACTCATTTTATCCCTGTTGTTAAGCGATTACTTTCACAATATAACGATGCGATAGATAGCCTTTATGAATCAAATATCCGTGAAGAATGGTCAAGGTTTTTTGACGATGCACAGGTATCTGGCACGAAAGATAACCTGAAGAAACAGGCATACCAGTTCTTTTTCAAAGCCGCAGGTGTGCAAATTTTCTTTCTGGGGAAACTGGCAGATAAAATGAAGGAGTATATGATTGAATTTGAGTCTACTGTTCCTAAACCTGAACCAGAATTTTATTTTACAATTCTTCCTGCGTTTGCATCACAAAGGCATAATATCCTGTATGACATGCATAAAACCCTTAAAGCAATGAAATATGTTGATTGCACCAATGAGGCTTTTAAAAATGTGTTTACCACTAAAGAACCAAAACCCATTCGGTGGCTTCAATCTCAAAGGTCATTAACATATTTGATAAAACAATTGACAGGGAAATTTTTGGTTGAGAAAACCAAACCTTCTAATTATTACATCGCTGAAAGATATTTTCACATATTCATTAACGGCAAATTCCTTCATCCTAAGAAGCCACGATACGACAAAAACCCAAGTCCTAAAGTTACTGAGTTTATAGATATGGTTATTGACAATGCAATAAGTGCATATAGTTAGAAATTAGCAATTTCCCGTTTCCTCGACCGACAGCATTAATATTTTCCTTTCACTCTGGCAAACCTTACTGCCAGAGCATCTCTTGATTTCAGTGTATTATGAGTCTGTACTGACCGACAAGTCGTGGTGTCGGTCGTTCCTACCTTACATTTTTCTGGAATTTTACATCGTAAATGTTTGATTATGATGAACAAAAACGATGTAATAACATTTGATAACTTGCCTGAAGCAGTAAAGCATCTCTTGCATGAGGTAGCCGATATAAAGAACTACCTCTTAAACCAAGCAGCAACTTCTGTTGAGGCTAAGCAACTCGCACCAGAGGGGGACTTTTTAACGGTAAGTGATGTCAGTCAGATGCTGAAAATTTCGAAGGGTGCTGTCTACAATATGACCAGTACCCGCCAGATTCCATTCTTTAAAAAATGCGGAAGGGTTTACTTCGACAGAAGTGAGATTACTGAATGGATACGTCAGGACAGATGCAAAACTTTAAAACAACTTCAGGCAGACGCTGACATGGAGACCCGAAATAGATAACCTCTCAGAGAACTGTTTTGCAGTTTTTTGGGTGTGGCACATATTCAGATGAAGTGTATGGTAACCTTAGACAGAATTAAAATATTAACCGATAAAAAGCACATTAAAAGAATGGACTCAGAGGTGATTACCAAAATATTGAGAAGTAATATTGGTACATCAATAAGGTATTCACAAAAGATACCATTAAATATTTACGTGAATTACAGTTTGCAGGATAACCGATGTGTTATCGAATTCTCTTCCAAAGTATTACTTGACCGTTACCCAGAACTTATTAACATCAACAATATCCAGCAGTGTTTTGAAAACATAAACAGAATAGGGTTTTGTGAAATGGATGTTGATGGTATCATTCATAACAGTGAATTACTTACATGTGATGTCACCAGTGATATTAGCGGTATTGTTCAACCTGACCGACTGGCAATGAAGTCATGTTTGGTTAACCATAATAAATTCAGAGTACAGAAATACGGAAATAGTGGATATACCGTCAACAAAATGGTCAAAACAAGAAACCGACAATTACGAATGATAATATATGATAAAGGAAAAGAATTACGAAAAAAAACCAATGCTGATTATTTAGCCATGTTGAGTGATCCGGATGCTATGCTGTCATATTTCGATGACAAATTCAGAGTGGAAGCCAATATCAATACCAAGGAGCAGATACGGCAATTGTTTCATACAAAGACCACCGAATTGTTGGATGTGCTTAACTCCGATGCAAATCCATTGCTCACACTTTTTGATGAAGTTTTTGTTTTTCCTGAAGAACCAGAACCACAAAATCTGGAAATGCCTTCACCCCTGTCACATCCGAAGTTGAAAACAGTTAAAAATGCCTTGCTGCTTGCAGCATGTGAATATGACATGGAAAAAGTAGACCTTGTTCTGAACAATACACTTTCACCGTTAACTGATAAGAGCAAGTATCGTTCAGAATTAAACAAACTGTTGAATTCCTTTCCCCTACCGAATAAAAATATTAAGGTAATTAAGCAAATACAAGAGGCATTAAAGAGTAGTATCGATTGATTGAAATTCTTGCATTGGAATAAACAAACTTTATAAATATCTTAGACGATTATTTTGATTTCCCACTTGAATTCTGTTCTAATTTATTGGGTTTAAAGGAATACCTGAATGGGAATCAGGCTAATATATATCAACATTTAACACCAAAATGAGCGAAGACCAAAAACGACTATTGCAACAACAATTGTGGAATATTGCAAACACCCTGCGTGGCAAGATGGATGCAGATGAATTCCGGGATTATATTCTCGGCTTCATTTTTTATAAATATCTGTCTGAAAAGATGGAACTGTATGCCAATGGTATCCTAAAGGAAGACAAAATAAAATATCTGGATATACCCGAAGGTACTGCAAAAGGAAAAGAATATCTCGAAGCCATTAAAGAAGAATCACTGGAAAAACTTGGTTATTTCCTGAAACCATCAGAACTGTTCAAGCAAGTTGCTAAACGTGGTAATGGGAACGGCAAAAACCTCAGCAACTTCATTATCGAAGACATCCAGAAAATCCTCATTAGCATTCAGAACAGTACCATGGGTACAACAAGTGAAGAGGATTTCGACCATCTGTTCGAAGACATGGATTTAAACAGCACAAAACTTGGTAAGACTGCTGAACAAAGAAATGAAGTGATAGCAAAAGTGCTGTCACACCTTGACAAGATTGATTTTCAACTGGAACAATCGGAAATGGATGTTCTTGGCGATGCTTACGAATACCTGATCGGGCAGTTTGCCAGTGGTGCGGGCAAAAAAGCAGGGGAGTTTTACACTCCGCAACAGGCATCAAAAATACTGGCACGGATTGTTACATTAGGTAAGACACGAATTAAATCAGCATACGATCCAACATGCGGTTCAGGATCATTGATTCTTAGGTTAGGCAAAGTATGTGATGTATTGAAGTTTTACGGGCAGGAACGGAACAGAACTACTTACAACCTTTGCCGGATGAACATGATACTACATGGCGTTCATCACACAAAGTTCAATATTAAACTTGAAGACACCCTTGAGCATCCCCAACATGAAAAACTTGATGCTGAGGCAGTTGTGGCAAATCCGCCATTTTCGGCACAATGGAGTGCCAGTCCATTGTTCATGTCCGATGACAGGTTTAGCGAATACGGGAAACTTGCTCCCGGATCAAAAGCAGACTTTGCGTTTATCCAGCATATGATATACCATCTGGCGGAAAATGGTACGATGGCTGTTGTGATGCCTCATGGGGTTCTTTTCCGGGGTGCTGCTGAGGGTCATATTCGTAAATATCTGATAGAAGAAAAGAACTATCTTGATGCTGTCATTGGTCTTCCTGCAAACATTTTTTACGGAACATCCATACCAACCTGCATTCTGGTGTTTAAGAAGTGCCGTGAGCATCCTGATGATATATTGTTTATTGATGCCAGCCAGTATTTTGAAAAAGTAAAAACACAGAATTATTTGCGTGATGAGGATGTTGACCGGATTGTTGATACATACTCAAAACGAATCACTATTGACAAATACAGTTATGTTGCCAGTCTGGACAAGGTTCTGGAGAATGATTATAACCTGAATATCCCCCGTTATGTTGATACATTCGAAGAAGAAGCATCCGTGGATATTGTAGCCGTTGCCAGCGAACTGAAAGCACTTGAAGCCGAAATGAAAACCACTGACGAAACCATTGCTGGTTTCTGCAATGAATTAAACATCCCAACACCGTTTTAGAAAATGGAAAAGCAAAAGAACATACCGCAATTGCGTTTTCCTGAGTTTGAAGGTGAATGGCTATTGGATACACTTGAAAATATTTGTTGTGATGCCATGTATGGGATTAATGCCTCTGCAACAACATATGATGGTAAACATAAATATTTGAGAATAACTGATATTGATGAAGACACAAGAGAATTCATACCAAACCCACTAACATCACCTGCTGGAAACATAGATTGTCAATTCAAACTAAAAAAAGGTGATATTGTTTTTGCACGAACTGGAGCAAGTGTTGGAAAATCATACTTATATAAAGAAGAAGATGGTGATTTATATTTTGCTGGATTTTTAATCAAGTTTTCAATAAAAAATGCGAATCCGTATTTTGTTTATACCCAAACATTGCATAATACATACAATAAATGGGTGACGGTTATGTCCATGCGTTCGGGACAACCGGGGATTAACGCTGAAGAATATAAATCTTATAAGTTTAAATTACCTACTCTTCCCGAACAACAAAAAATCGCATCATTTTTCACCGCCATTGATGAGAAGATAACCCAACTCAAACAGAAGAAAATCTTGCTGGAACAATACAAAAAAGGTGTGATGCAGAAAATATTCTTGCAGCAAATAAGGTTTAAAGACGATAATGGGCAGGAGTATCCAAAGTGGGAGAAAATTAAACTGGGGAGTTTTTTGATACAGAAAATAAGAGAAGTTCCAAAACCAAACTCGCCTTATTTGGCAATCGGTGTACGTAGCCATTGTAAAGGTACATTTCAAAGAATTAATTCTGACCCAGATAAAATTGAAATGGACAAACTATTTGTAATTAAAAAATATGATTTAGTAGTAAACATAACTTTTGCATGGGAAGGTGCAATTGCCTTAGCAAAAGAAGAAGATGAAGGTGGTTTGGTATCCCATAGATTTCCTACATATATTTTCAATGAAGATAAAGTGTTGGGAATTTATTTTCAATACGTGTTTATTCAAAAGAATTTTAGGGAGTTACTTGATTTAATATCACCCGGGGGCGCAGGTCGTAACAGAGTTTTAAATAAAAAGGATTTTTTAAAACTAACCTGCGACATTCCAATGGTTAAAGAACAAACCAAAATTGCTAATTTTCTGACTGCCATCGATGATAAAATTAACCATACCGAGACACAGATTGAAAAAGCAAAGGTCTGGAAGAAAGGATTGATGGAACAAATGTTCGTTTAAAAACATACCGACATGTACCGTATAAACAAAGCCAGCAACAATGTTGTAAAACTTGAGCAGAGGCTGTTCAAAGAACTTCACATAAAGGAAAGAGACCATCTTCAGGAGTGGATCGCAAAGAATCCAGATATGCTGGGCGAAGAACTCCTGATTATACAAAAAGAGTTTAGCGGATTCAACGATACCAGTGAGCGTCTCGACTTACTTGCTGTTGATAAAGATGGTGGTTTAGTAATAATTGAAAACAAACTTGATGATACAGGTCGGAATGTAGTATGGCAAGCACTTAAATATACCTCATACTGTTCCACACTTACCACCGACCAGATAATCAAGATGTATCAGGATTATCTTGACAGATGGGGTAATGGTGAGGATGCAAAAGAAAGTCTTTTGGAGTTTTTGGAGAGAGATGAGGAAGACATCCTTCTTAACCGTAATGATCAACGTATCGTTTTGATCTCAAATAATTTTCGCAAAGAGGTAACATCAACAGTTTTATGGTTGCTTGACCATGATATACAAATCCAATGCTTCCGTGCCATCCCATATAGTATGGGTGAAGATTTATTCCTGCAAATGGAACAAATAATTCCACTACCTGAGACCAAGGAATTTATGATTGAAATCAAGGAGAAAGAAAAGGAAGAGAAAGAAAAAAGTAAAGTTGTCGAAGAAACGGAAACACATTTATTAAAATTTTGGGGACTCCTGAAGCAAAACCTTGCCGAGAATAAAATTGATTTTCTGGAAAGAATTAGTCCCAAGCCGTCTTTTTATATGGTATTTTCTAAGGCACAAGGGAAATTTGCTTTTAGCATGGGAAGGACAAACTTCAGGGTAGAACTTTATTTTTCTAATGACCCGGATAAAACTATCATTGACACAATGGCTCGGCACAAAAAAGAGATTGAAGAAACGTTTGATGGTGAAATAGTATGGGAAAGATTGGAAAACAAAAAAGCATCACGAATCAAGTACGAAATGCCAGCAGAGATTAAAAACAAGTTAGAAGGTCGTTTCAATGATGAAAAGTATTGGGGTGACCTTATTGATTGGTACAGTGAAGCGATGGTTAAGTTCTATAATTCTGTTTATCCTGTTTGGGAAAAAGTTCAAAAAGAAATTTCTTAACGATGCCAAAACAACCTGAACTAATACTGGAAGAACAACTTGTTGCGAAACTTCAGACGTTGGGTTATGCACTGGTGCACATCCAGAAAGAACCGGAACTAATTACGAACCTGAAGAAGCAGTTGGAGAAGCACAACAACATTGTATTCTCCGGCAAAGAATTTGAAAAGGTATTAAACATCCTTAGCAAGGGTTCAGTATTCGAAAAAGCCAAAACACTCCGGGAAAAGCAACATATTATCCGGGATAACGGGGACAACCTATACTTTGAGTTTATCAATATAAATCAGTGGTGTCAAAACCAATATCAGGTAACCCATCAGGTTTCGATGGAAGGTAGATACAAGAACCGTTATGACGTTACATTGCTTATCAATGGTCTACCTTTGGTTCATATTGAACTTAAACGCAGGGGACTGGAATTAAAAGAAGCATTTAACCAAATAAACAGGTATCAGCGTCATTCTTTCAGCAGCAGTTACGGCTTGTTCCAGTACATCCAGATATTCGTAATCAGTAACGGTGTTAATACGAAATACTACGCTAACAACCGCTTCCAGTCATTCAAGCAAACATTCTTTTGGACAGATATTGAAAATAAACGGCTCACCAACATCTTAAACGGCTTCGCATCCGATTTCTTGGAGAAGTGCCACCTATCTAAGATGATATGCAAGTATATCGTGTTAAACGAAACTTCCAAGATACTGATGGTTCTCCGTCCATACCAGTATTATGCGGTTGAGGCACTTGTTGACAGGGTAATGCACAGTCGAAAAAACGGTTATATCTGGCACACTACTGGTTCTGGTAAAACACTGACATCATTTAAAGCAAGCCAGATACTTACACGGTTGCCGAAGATTAAAAAGGTTGTGTTTGTGGTTGACAGAAAAGACTTGGATTACCAGACCACAAAAGAATTTAACTCATTCAGTAAAGGTAGTGTTGACGGAACTGACAACACCAGACAACTGGTCAGGCAATTTAATGATGATACAAAACTGATTGTAACCACTATCCAGAAACTGAATGCAGCCATTAGTAAAAAACATTTTCTGGATCGCATGATACCGTTACAGGATGAAAGGATTGTTTTCATCTTTGATGAGTGCCACCGCAGCCAGTTTGGTGAAACCCATCAGCGTATCATTTCTTTTTTCCGGAATATTCAAATGTTTGGGTTCACCGGGACACCAATATTTGCGGAAAACGCAGTGAAAAGTGAGTTGGGTAAGAAAACCACAAAGGAATTATTTGGGGAGTGTTTGCACAAGTACGTGATAACTGATGCTATCAGAGACGAGAACGTGCTGAAGTTTTCTGTGGAATATGTTGGCAGATACCGGAACAGGGAGAGTGCCAATGAAATTGATATTCAGGTCGAGGACATTGATGTTGAAGAGTTAATGGAGTCGCCAAAACGGTTAGAAAAGATTGTGGATTACATCATTGCAAATCATAACCGTAAAACGCATAGCAGGGAATTTACAGCCATGTTCTGCGTCAGTAGTATCCCAGCACTCATTAGGTATTACGAATTGCTGTACCGCAAGAAAATGCTTGGAGAACACGATCTGAAAATCGCTACGATATTCAGTTACATTGCAAATGAAGATGACGTTGATGCCAACGGATTTATCCCGGAAGAAATTTCTGTGGCAGCAGAACCGGAAATATCATCATGGGCAAATCCGCATACACGTGAGAAACTTGATGAATTTATCGGGCACTATAATCAAATGTTTGGGTCTGCCTATTCCACACAGGATAGCCAAAGTTTTTACAACTACTACAACGACATAAGTAAAAAAGTAAAAGAAAGAAAGATCGATATCTTGCTTGTTGTGAATATGTATCTGACGGGGTTTGATAGTCCCACATTGAATACCTTATTTGTCGATAAGAACCTTCGGTATCATGGTCTAATACAGGCATATTCAAGAACCAATCGCATTCTGAATGAACTCAAGTCACAAGGCAACATAGTGGTCTTTCGAAACCTGAAGAATGCCACCGATGAAGCCATAACCCTGTTCAGTAACAAGGATGCAATTGAAGAAATAATTATAAAACCCTATGATGAATATGTTAAGGTATTCAATGATGGATTTATCAACCTTTTAAAAATTGCACCCACTGTCGATAGCGTAAACAGTCTGGTCACCGAAGACGATGAACTTAAATTTATCGTTGCGTTCAGGGATTTGATGCGAACCAAAAATGTGTTGACATCCTTCTCTGATTTCAAGTGGAGTGATCTGTCGATGACAGAACAACAATTTGAGGATTACAAGAGCAAATATCTTGATCTTCATGACAAAGTCAAGAGTGAACATGCAACTGAAAAAGCAAGCATTCTTGAAGATGTTGATTTTGAACTTGAACTGATCCACCGGGATGAGATCAATGTTGCTTACATAATTCGGTTACTTATAAAATTAAAAGCAAACCAAAAGAAAGATGCTGAGCAGATAGAGAAAGAAATATTCAACCTGCTGAACACCGAGATGCAGTTAAGAAGCAAAAAGGAATTGATTGAGAAGTTCATCAGGGAAAACATGCCCGTTATTCTTGATACCGATGATATCCCGCAGGAATTTGAGAAGTTCTGGACGGTGGAACAAGAAAAAGCATTTCTAAACCTTGTTGATGAAGAAAAGTTATCGAAAGAGCGTACGCAAGCGTTGATTGAAAGTTACCTGTACTCGGAACAAGAACCTTTACGTGATGAAATATTGGAACTACTGGTAGGTGACAAACCGACATTACTCCAGCGTAAACCAACAGGTGAAAGAATCTTGAAAAGGATACTTAATTTTATCGAAACATTTATTAACGGAATATCAGGATAGAAATAAATTCTATATAATGTATTACATTAGATAATATATTTAATATAGCATTATATCAATGATATATAATCATAATTAATAATTGTTTATTGTCTTTAGGAGACCGTTAAAAGACTTAATAACCATTATCTGAGTGACCATGACACGAGGCAAGTAAATCAGTAGACTGATTGATTTATTTGATGATTAGTACTATCAATCGATATTGTTAAAGAACTGAGAAACAGTCAAGCCTGTTGCATTAATGCATTTTAGCAGGGTCAGGATGTTATATGATTTTGTTTTAGTATTTTCAATATGATAGATGCTATTACGATGTGTTTCCGCCAACTCACTGAACTCTCGTTGACTTAGACCCTCTCCTATTCGCCAGTTCTTTAAAAACAGGCTAATTCTTTCAAGATAAGCATCACAAGGTTTGGGAATAGTTTTTACGTTTTTTGACATAGTTGTAGCATTTTCTATAAATACTATTCAATGGTAAATGTGAGTTTCAGTCAGTAGTTTTGGTTATCACAAGCGGATGTGAAATTCATGGTACTATAACCGGATATTATTCTTCTTTTGAGCAGAATTATGCCGTGTCATTGTTCCTTGCTGATGATGGGAAGGTTGGTGTTAACGCTGATTTTGACATTTTTCGCATAAGAAACAGGGATTTGTACTCCCACCACAGCGATGGTTGTCAGGAAAAATGAATAATTTACATCGAATTTGCACTTTTTGTCAGCGAACTGAAAAACTTGGCAGCATCAATATTATAATGAGATAGTAAGGTCAGTATTGTTTGTGAATTCCAGTAAACCTTTCCTTGAATTATTAAATAATATGTAAACCGGGAAATGCCAGTTTTTTTGCTCAATTCTGTTATGCTTACACCTTGTTTCTTTCGTAGTTCTTCAATTCGGCTGCCAACTTGTGAGAAGAAATCTTTATGTTCCGGACTAACTTCTATCGGTTGCTGATATTGTTTTGGGTTGAGACCATTAGTTTTTGATCTCGATGTTCTTGATTTCATTATATAAGATTTTGACGTAAAGGTATTAATCGTCCATTAAAAAATACAATTTCGACACATCATTTACTATAAATCTACATATATTTGTCTATTATTATGGACGTATGTATGAATAAAAGATCGAAAATAATTCATCAAATAATTATTACTGAAGAGGAAGTTGATGGTTTTCAAATGATTTTGCTTTTCATGGATGGGACGATCATAAAAGAGGTCGTGGTAATACCCTATTCATGCTATCTGAAGAAATTTCCGGAATTAAGTGTTTATCGGTTTGATTGGTTAAGTAAAAATTGATTGTTTTCATCGTGAAAGTAGTGTTCAAAAAACCTTTCAAAAAATCCATGATTGAAGTGCCTGATATAATGACATTTAAAAGTTTGCATTTCCATGTATAAATAACACCTGTTTTATGCACACCAAAAACACACGATTATGAAGATTGGGATTTATGCAAGAATTTCAAAAGATACATCCGATTTGGATAATCAGTTAATAGTACTTCGTGATTATTGCCAGCGTATGAATTATGAGATTGTTGCCGAATATGCCGACATAGTATCTGGCGCATCAAATAATCGGCTACAATTCAACAAAATGTTATCCGATGCTTCAAAACGGAAGTTTGACATGCTGCTTTTTTATGCATTGGACAGATTCTCCAGAGCAGGAACACGTGAAACCATTCATTATCTCCAGATGCTGGATGACTACGGAGTTTTGTACAAAAGTTTTACTGAGCAATACATTGATTCTTCCGGCATTTTCAAGGATGTTATTATTGCTTTGCTTTCAACGCTTGCGAAACAGGAACGAATCCGAATTTCTGAACGAGTTAAAGCAGGACTGGAAAAATCTCGGAAAGCAGGTAGAGTAGGTGGAAGACCAACACTGGATAAAGCCAAAATTGAAAAAATTAATGAATTGAAAGTATCAGGCATGAGTATAATGGCTATTTCAAAAAAACTTCACGTTAGCAGAGGAACTATATATGCATACCTATAAATTTCTTCTATTGAGGCGGAACTACGTTATTTACATCCATTGAAGCACGAGGAAATGCAGAGAGAAAGTACTGCCTCATATTTTTTGCAGCATTTTAGAACGTATAGAAGGGGGAGACCTTAAAATGATAGAGTAACTCAGGATTGGATTGTAACCTTCTCTGGCACTATTTAAAACCATCTAAATGAAGTACCTTCCAAGGGATTTTTATCCTGCCATTCATTAAATTTATTATCAAGCCACCACTGATTATAAAGTTCCCACACAATAAAGATTTCAGCACCGCTCAATCCCTTGTACCTTTCGCTCTCAGCCAACCCACTGTCAATTATGAATGGGTCAAGTGAACCGTATCCATAACCATTTCTTATTCCTTCTACTGTCCATAGTAAACACTCACCCAAGATAAAGTATTCCCTTCCTTCTGGGTATGGTCTGCGAGATGATATTGGATTAATTGGGAAATCGTCAATATGTGATGTGTCTTTGGAAAATTTGATAAGTGATGATATATGATCTGATGTGAATTTTGGCATCAGAAGCCAAAAATTCTCACCATTTTCTCCTTTCTCATAGCAATCGTATGTTCCATTTTTCAATTGTTTGACAAAAACTGCAACATCAGGATTATCTATGTTAAATTTATCTTTTTCACAACCAATCATTATTGCTGCAACCAGTAAAATATAAATGAGTCGTTTGGACATTTTATTATCTCTAAAAAATTTGGTTCACAAAACTTCTTTCACTTAACTTATATCATTTGTTCTTCAAGATAAGACCCATCTGGTTGTTTCACTTTAATGGTGAAGTTATCAGGAAAGGAATCCCGGTAAAAAATGATTATCTCATCAAGATAAACCATTACAGTAGGACATGCTACCTGATGCAATTTTGTCTGTTTCCAAGCCTCGATAATAAAATCCTGATTCTGCCAATAGGCTTTACAATGGCTGTAACCGGAGCACCCATCACCACTTATTGTTCCATATAGATGAATAGAAAATAATTCACCTGAGCCAACTGTCTGAAGATTTTCTATCGTAAGACTGTCAACCTTTATAAGAGATTCTGAATATGTTGGTTCTTTTGAACAATTAACAAAACATGTTGCCATTCCAGTAACAAATAGAATCTTAACCATTAACAACAAATTGTACTTGCATGAATTGTTCTTTGGCTTCATATCTTATTGCTTAATGAAGATGCTTATTTACTTATTAAATCTACTGTTTCGAGAAATAGTTTGTTTTTTACATAAAATCTCCTTCTCCCGGTTAACAACCATGATTCACCTTCATAATAGGTTTCGACTTGAATAGTTTTGATACATGCATTAATTTTTTTGTCAAATAAATGGCATCTGCCAGTCTCCAGATAATATGCTAATGTATAAACACTATCTCTGGGACGTTTCATATAATCAGAAACAACCAGAATATCATTGATTGCACCATCATTAATTGCTTTTGTTTTCATATCACCATAACCAGACCATAGGAATGGATAACCCAAGAGAAATGTATCTAATGGTGTTTTGATCAAATAACTGTTATCATCAAATAGTATAACTGATTTTTTAAAAATTATCGGGTCATCATTGGTAATAAGATTAACAACTTCACCATTTATATCAGGATTATCCTTATCACATCCATAGCAGCATAAAACGATTACCAAAAAGAATATTATATTTTTCATTGTGGAATTATTATTTGTACACATATTCCGTCTCCCCGTTTACTCTTATTGGGTAGCCATCAGCATTATATTCATATTCGTATTCTGTTATTTGTACTTTTTCAATCGAAGGGTCAACGTCAAAATTAAGTGTATATGTTTCCTTTGTAATATTGTTAGGGTTGGTATGAATACTGGGAGTTACTAATCGTTTGAATGATTGATATGGGTTATGCTTATTATCGTATTCATACTCTGTGGTAGTGGTTGACTCAGTGACTCCTGTTGATAAGACCGTATATTTCGTTTGCCTGATTACATTTCCATACTCATCATATTGATAGTCTGTGTAGCCGGAAATTGAATTATTATAATATCCTGTTGATCTGACAACCCTATCATTGTCAAACTGGAATTCTACGATATCGTTATTGTTCCCGGTAGGGCGGACAAATGATTTTTGTATTATGTGTTTCTCAGGGTAATATTTAAGAATATGGGAAATGCTTTTGGGTGTATTATCAGGATTGACCCACTCTTCCCGGTTCATTGCTTCTTCAAGAATCCTGCTGTTGCTGCTGGCAATACGCATATCCCAATAAATATCAGATGATACCAACTGGTTATTGTTATTGTAAAAGTGTCTTGAGTAATGAAATTTGCTCTTTTCTTCGATTAATAAATTTGCATCATTATATGAATATTCCATATAAATCTCATCACCAATTAATACCTTAATGATCAACGGAATATCCGTATTTTCGATAATTGATTGTCGATCTTTTTCACAGGAAAATAGCAGGAGAGAAATGAAAAACGCAAATGCTAACCTTTTCATGACATTAAATTTCATTATTTATTTTATATCTCTTTGCCAGACTACTTTAATCCTTTTACCATTTTTCTGAAAATCATCAATCTTTTCTTGTGTCCATTCGACTTTTTCTCCCTCGTAATTATAGAATTCGCACATTATGCAAGAAGATAAGGGTATTGAGATTAAATAAAAATATTCATTATTCCATTCATATGCGTAAACGATTGTACCTACATAATAAAAATCAGTCCCCATTTGAGAAATCTTTTCAGTTAACCAATCTGGATTTTCTGGAAATTTCTCGTCATTCTCCTTATTGCATGAAAATAACATGATAGATAAGAAAAACATCAATACTATCTTTTTCATGATGCTGGTGTTAAGGGTTAGGTTCTATAAAAGTTAAATTATATACTTGCAGGTCGTTCCCAGTGCCCCTTTGAAATTTTATGGTTTTTCCAGATTGAATGAATGTATATTCTCCACTCAATAGGCAGTCAAATTTAACTGTAGTAAACATTATAGCACATGAACAATCAAGTACCACAGGCATCTCGGATGGGGAAAAAGAAATTGTGTTGTGCTTTATTTTGTAAGTTCCTTTTGTTATGCATGGGAATTTCTGATTCAATGCTCCACCTGATGCGACTTCAGCATAATTGTTTCCATTGAAAGAAATCGCAGCAAACAGAGGTTGCCCTTGGTAAACTAATGACCCTGAATAATACCCATCAGTTGAAACGGTATCCAGTTTTTCACAACCTGATAAGAATGAGAGGCTGGTGAAAGAAATTAAAAGAAATACAGTCTTCGCTATTTTTCTCATTGAATTAGGTCTTGGATCAGAAAAAATTGCGCAAAATCCGTACCAATGTTATTAGTTAACAACAAGAAAAGTTAAAATTATGACATTTACACTTTAAGTTACGTTTTTTAATAAGAATAATGGTCAGTCATTTCCAATGATTACAAAATTACCGATTTATAATCTTTTTCACCTGATCATAACTCAGGGTCTTATGCTCTAATAATTCTTTTGCAATTTTTAAGATCAGGTAATAGTTCTCCTTTTGCTTTAATAAATTGAAAGCATATGCTATCAGGAAACTTGAATATTTGTTACGAATTGATGCCGGGAGTTTATTACGGCAATTATGATTTAATTGTTTCAGATCACTTTTACTCCCCGTAAAGTTCATTTCATCTTTGCGGTATAGCATCTCAGCAACCATCCCTGCAATTATTCCAAGGTCTTCCATAAAACAAATAGTAAAATCATTTGGATCACGCCATGGATTTGAACTACTTTCTTTACCACAAAAAGACCAGTTGGGCATTAAATAACCCAGTGCCGTATCTCCATAATGGTTAACATTCTGATCCGGGATGATAGTAACATAAGTGAAGGGAATTGATAATAAAGCATGGACAAAGGCATGTCCGGCTTCATGGACGGCAATATTTCGAGGGTCATCTTCCATATTACATAACATTAAATGGCATCAAAAGCATTATTTCTACTAATCATCATGGTATGACAAAACCTTATGAACCTTTTATATAAATACACCTTATTCATGAAGTGGACATTATGGAAAGAGGGGGTGGGTATCCGAGGGTTAGTACCCCCATCCCCCCCCCGGCTATGCACACGAGAGTGGGTCGTGCATTAAAATTATTCCGGTGATTTTAATTGTTGCACAAAAATGATAAAGTCAAATTTTTTCTAAAAAAATTTGAGATCGAGAAATTCTGAATAAAATAATAGATATACAGGAAATTACAATGGTTTTTCTTAACAATAAGTCAGAAAATTTTTTTAAATAAATTTTACAAATCCGCAAATTGACAACCCCTATCTTATATTGCAAATTTTATTGCAAATAAAAAAGGACTCACAACAGCCTAAGTTACGAGTCCTTAAAAATGCCTGTTAATCAGGTCTTTATTTGAGCGGGAAAGGGGATTCGAACCCCCGACCCTCAGCTTGGGAAGCTGATGCTCTACCGACTGAGCTATTCCCGCCTATTATTCCTTATCCCCTTCCAATTCCTTCTCTCTGAGCCTCGCATGGAAGTTGAAACTTTCATGGTTCGTGAGCTCTTCATCCAACTCCCTCT
>JAKQQL010000427.1:0-1116 GCA_029564175.1 Candidatus Cloacimonadota bacterium | reverse complement strand
TATACCAGAATTGACGTATTTTATTTCTTCAAGATTTGGTTTGTCTCAAGGTTTAGGTGGAATAGAATATTCCATGCTTGATTGGGAAACTGATAATTCAAGCCGGATAATAAATTTCAATCCGGTTAACTGGAGATTTGGGATTAAGGTAAAAATATAAAAACACTGGCTGGACTCCCGGTTATACTCAATTGTCGCACTGAAGGGTTGCTTCTGTCGTTTCACATGGTTGTCTGTCAGCTAACACTACAGGCTGGTGGTAGTGTTCCTATCAATTCCGAATATAAATCTACATGAAGCCTGCAACAAAACACTTTGAAGGGTCACTGTAAGATTGTAAAATAAATACCTGTGCTTGATACTGGGTCTATGAATTAAAACGCTAAATTTACCATTAGAATATACAAGACGTCACAATATTATGAAACCCACATGTATTGCAAACACAAACACGTATGTATATAATTTTCAATCATGTGGATTCCCCAGCTTGAGCGGGCCAGGAATCAGACCATTGAAATAAAAACTATATTATGATGAAAACACTAAATCCAATAAAACAAAAATTCAGCGGAATAATACTGGCCGTGTGTGTTTCTTTTTTGCCAGGTTGTGAACCTGATAATGCTCCGCCTACAGCAAAACTTAATGTTAATCCTGCTTATGGGGAAATTCCTGTTGATGTAAGGATGAGAGTTACAGGACAAGACCCTGATGGAGTTGAGGATATTAAGCAGTATATATTATATATAGGGGATGAGAGTGTGAAAAGCAACACCCCTATTGATATAACAAGAACTTTTCAAATGAGGGTAAAATTGATATATATGGTGAAGTAATTGATTCTAAAAATCAAAGTAATAAAACTCCTGCAAGTCAATTAGATTTAACTCTAACAGAAGGAATAGAGCAATCTGCAGTTTTATCAAATGGGAATGAAATAGTTTATTCTGCAACACTCAAGAAAAGACCAAATGCAGAACTTACAGTAAATAAAAATGGAAATTTGTTTTTTAAGCAATCTATAACAGATAATTCTCAAACAGAACCTGATTATCAAAAAACTTTCAAATATGACCCAGATAAATTAACAAAAGGAGATTATGAATTTATACT
>JAKQQL010000421.1:0-19832 GCA_029564175.1 Candidatus Cloacimonadota bacterium | reverse complement strand
GTCATAGATGTTTAAGAAAGACAGATAAAAGGCTTTTACAAAGGTCTCTCCATCGATAAAATCCCTGAGTGAACTTTGCTTTTTGATCTCATTTTCAATAAACTCAAAAGCCTCTTTAAACTCACCGCGATATGCCATTTTTCTGACTAAAAGCAATAACTCATACATCTGAACCGAGAAACCATAGGCATTTTCAAAAGAACGCCTGATATATTCAAACACCATTTGCTTGATGGTTTCATTGGGGATATGCAGAAATGGCAAGCCTTCAACATAGTTGCCTGAAAAACTGAGCAAACCAAAAAAATACAAGAGAGAGATAAAGTTGTCCTGCTGGGTTATCTGGTCAAAAGGTAAGCTTTTCTTAATCTCAGAGGGGATTCCACCGTTGTTGATAATTTCTGTCAGGCGTTTGAAATTGCCATTCAAAGCTTTATCCTGGATGATGAGATATTGTAGCTTTCCATAATCCATCCGGAGGTTGTCATCAATAAGCTGTGAGGGTATTTTCTTATCTCTGATCGCTTCTTTAACAAAGTAGAGGATCGCATCTGTATTGTAAACAGGGCTTTCACACGCTTCAGAAAACTGGTAATTGTTATACCATTTTCTCATAGTTTGTAAAGCTTCTTCTTTGTCAACCTGAAGAACACCAACTGAGGCGTAATAATCCAGAATAGCATTCACATCTGCTTCAGTAAAACCCAAGATGGTATTAAATGCAGGAGATATGGAAATATTGTCCCCCAGATTAAATCCGCTGGTGACATCGTCCATGGTAACCGGAGAGACTCCGGTAATAAATAGTCTGGCAAGCCCGGAGCCTGAGCCTGAAGTCAGTAGTTTCAGATTGGTAAAAAACTGCTTGAAATAACCTGCCTGTCTGGTGATTCTTTTATATTCTCCTTCACCAAAATCAGTGAGAAGGGTGTTGGTAAAATTATCGTATTCATCAATTAAAAGATAAATTTTATAATCCGCTTCTGATAGTTCAGTGGCTATGACATGTAATTTTTCATGAGCAGTATTCACTAATGCAATTTTATCGTGAAGTCTTTGTGGAAGATAATCTCTGTATTTGAAAATAAATTTATCCAATACAATCAAACAGTAGTTGTTAAAATCATCTTGTACTTTATCTTTATCTTTCAGTATTGCTGAAAAGTTAAAATACATAACCAAATATTTGGATCTTTCCTCAGTTGGGTTTTGCAATATCCAGGTACCTTTGTAAAACTCTTCAAAACGCTCTTTCTTTTTGATATCATAATATGATTGCAAGGTGCTTAAAAAAAGAGATTTTCCAAATCGGCGGGGTCTGATGAGAAAGATAAAGGGAGTCGCTTCGATAAGGGGTATAAACATGGTTTTATCAACATAATAGTCATTCTGTTTGTTTACAGTTTCAAAGTCTGATTTACCATAAGGTATTCTCTTTATTTTATCCATAATCTCTCCTTATGTCATTGTTGCAAACACTTAGATTATTGTCAAGCAGGAATTGACAGAGAAATAAGGGTTTTGAATTTCACTGTCTATTCTGAAAAGGACTTTTAAAATATATATTAATCAGGAAAAAGGTATCATTGGTTTGTAGGCACATACGAAGCGAAGCACCGTAAATCCACAAACGTTCAGCAAGTTTGTAAAACGGGCATCCTGCCCGTTGACGACAACGCCGGATTTACCCTCACGTAAACGACCTGGATGGTCGTTCTACATATCATCTTTTACAAACGGGATGTTTCGGATGTACGGATTATACCACCCCGTCGCTTCGTGCCACCCCTCCAGAGTCTGTGCAAAAAGGCAGGTTTTATTCGGTCGCACCTATGGCGCTTGTTTTGTAACACACTCTATACCAGACGCTTCCGCATCTGACTACCACTCGGCAATTCCTACGGAATTTAGGTTTTTGCACAGGCTCTCCACAGAAGGGGAATGCAAGCTCAGTTTTGCAGATCCCTACTGACCGTTTTGGTAAATTTTTCTATTAGCTAAATGCTCATACTATAACAAAAATCAGTATCAATCTGTTTAACCAGTGTCTAACAAGTTAACTACAAATACTCTTTCAAATAAACAGCAGTATGCGACTTTTCTTCTTTAATCAGGTCTTCAGGTCTGCCT
Organism: Candidatus Cloacimonadota bacterium; assembly: GCA_029564175.1. GTDB lineage: Bacteria > Cloacimonadota > Cloacimonadia > Cloacimonadales > WRIO01 > JAGOCT01. The sequence goes on along the minus strand of JAKQQL010000421.1, from coordinate 17,702 downwards.
TTAAACAGAATCTGACCTCCATTTTTACCTCCTTCTGGTCCCATGTCAATAATCCAGTCTGCATACCGGATAATTTCCAGATTATGTTCAATAATAATGACGGTATTATCTTTATCAGTTAATGATTTGATAATCTGGTAAAACTGATGAATATCAGACAGATGCAAGCCGGTAGTCGGTTCATCCATTACATAGATATTTCCTTCTTTATGTAATTCAGAAGCAAGCTTTAAGCGTTGTAGTTCACCACCGGACAATGTACTAAGGGTCTGACCAAGTTTTAAATACGAGAGACCTGTATCTTGTAGTACCTGTAAGAGCTTTCTGATTTTTGGTTGATGAAACAGCGGTTTCGCTTCAGCCACACTGGTATTGAGTAAATCGGCTATATTCAAGCCCTTATATGTATATGCCAGTACATCTGAGTGATAACGTTTACCCTCACACTCATCACAAACAGTCTTGACTGTATCAAGAAAATGTAATTCATAACTCAATGATCCAGACCCATTACATTTTGGACAAGCACCTTTAGAATTAAAGCTAAACAATGACGCATCACATTGATTATGCAGTGCATATTCTTTACGTATCAAATCAAATACACCTATATAAGTTGCCAGAGTTGCTCTGGAAGATTTTCCTACTGGATTTTGATCAACAACAATTGACTCAGGATATTCTGCCAGGAAACATTCATGAATCAATGAACTCTTTCCACTGCCTGCCACACCGGTGATGCAGGTAAGCACTCCCTTTGGAATATTTACGTCGAGATTCTTCAGATTATTCACATTTGCATTACGAACAGGATAGAATTGATTGAATGATTTTCGTTTATAAACCGGTTTCTCATTTTGAAACAAATATTTCGCTGTGATGCTGTTTGCTTGTCTTAATCCATCCGGCTCTCCGTTGTAAACAATACAACCCCCTTTTGAACCTGCTTCCGGACCAACATCAATTATCCATTCTGAGGACAAAATAATATCAGGATCATGCTCTACAATCAAGACAGAGTTTCCCTTATCCTTTATCTTCTTTAACATCTCCATCAGCTTTTGAGTATCACGTGCATGTAATCCGATAGAAGGTTCATCAAGGATATAGAGAAGATCAACCAGATTACAATCCAATTGCTTCGCCATTTTTACCCTTTGCGATTCTCCACCCGATAATGTAGAAACTGCCCTATCCAGAGTCAGATACGAGACGCCAATCTCTATCAGCTGTTCCAGCAGAAATTTTACTTTTCTTAAAACCGTTTCAGAAATCTGATCAGTTAATCTGCTTATAAAATCTAAAAGTTCATTGAGTTCCATTTGGCATAGTTCTGCTATGTTCTTGCCATGAATAGTGGATTTGAGTGCTTTTTCATTCAACCGGGTACCATTACAGCCAGAACAAGTACGATAGACAAAAAATCGGGAATAGGCATTCTTTTCTTCTTCATCTCCTTCATCATCTGCCTTAGTACGAATCGCTTTTTCCAGCTTTCTGATCAATCCTTCAAAATTACGCTTGTAACTCAGCTTTTCTTTTGCATTTTCAATTTCAAACGTTTCTGAATAAAGCAATCGATTTAGTTCTTCTGCTTCAAAGTCCGAGAGCTTTTTATGATTATCAAACAACTCTAAACCAATCAGTTCTTTTAAAAGATAAGAGCCTGGTTTATAATGAGGATGCATGATGGCACCCTCACTCAGAGATTTTGATTTATCAAGAAACAAATCCATATCCACACTTATTTCTTTGCCCAACCCGTGACAAACCGGGCACATCCCTTCCGGATGATTGAAAGAATACATAAAAGAAGGTCCAATTGGGGGCTGGGCAAGTCTGGAAAAAATCAATCTGAGATAAGTATTCACTTCTGTAACCGTACCGACAGTGCTTCTGAGATTTTTACCCAAGCGCTTTTGATCTATGACTATAGGAGTTGATAAATTGAGGATATCATCAACATCAGGACGCGATAACTTTGGCATTCTCGTTCTGGCAAAAGTAGAAAAGGTTTCCACCAGCTGTCTTTGTGCCTCGGTATAAATCGTATCAAATAATAATGAAGATTTACCTGATCCGGATACTCCTGTAAAAGTAACCAGTTTATCTTTGGGGATTTCCAGACTGACGTTTTTCAGATTATTCATGTGGGCATTTTTGATGATAATTTTATTCTTTTCCATTTTTAACTCCTAAATCTTCATTTTACGGGTACTGCACAAGGCAAAAATAACAGACAATAATGACATAAATCCAAGTATTAGTACAGCATATATAACATAATCAAAAGAAGCGGTTCCTCCAAGAAAATAGCGTATTCCTTCCAGCGCATAAGTAACAGGATTGATTTTTGAAATCAGTAGCAGCCATTTTGCCTTTATTAATTCAGCAGGCATAAACGTAGTACTTAAAAACAACATGCTAAAGATGATACTGGTCAATGCAGAAACACTCTGTGGCTGACCGGTTCGAACCATTATTCCAGCGGATAGCGCACATAAAAACAACGACCAGAGTAATGAAATTAACATGACTCCCAACCATGAAATGAGAGAGAATTGAAAATGGAGTCCGGTTAATGCACCAATTAGCAACATCAGAAAGGTAAATAACAAAGAAGAAAACAAATCTGCTATGATGGGAGATAATACCAGCAAATAACGGGGTACAGGACTCAGAAACATTCTCTTGAAATATCCTGACTGCATATCATTAAATAAGGTTTGACCTGCGCCGGAAGAAGAGCCCATTGCCAATGAGATAATTGTAACAGGGAAGATAAACGCATAGTACCCTGCATCTCCAAATTCTTTTAAAAAGCCAACACCTCCAATACCAGCATTATATACCAGCAGAAAAAAAAGACTCATTAAAAATCCCATCAAAGGTGCCATCGGCTGTTTAATCAATTTCTTTAAAGAACGCCCTATCAAGAGTAAATGGATACTAGACTGCATGATTCTCTCCCTTCTCAGTTAAACTTCTCACATATTTCAAATAACTTTCTTCAAGATTCAATGAACTTTCAGGATGCATTTGAAGCTTAAAATCTTTTACTAAACCATTAAAATGTAAATTTCCCTGAATAATCAATGCCATGTGACTTGCATGTTTATCAGCCTCTTCAAGATACTGGGTGGTCAAAAAGATACTGACTCCAGCGCTCTGATTCAGATGACATATAACACGCCAGAAATTGTCTCTTGCCAATGGGTCCATGCCTACAGTCGGTTCATCCAAAAAAAGAAGCTTTGGATTATGTACCAGCGCTAAAGCACAATGTAGTTTTCTTTTATTACCCCCTGATAAATCCTGAGCTTTCTTTTTTACTTCATCATTCAACATAAACAAGTCTGCCAATTCTTCTGCTCTTTTTGTCGCTTCTTTATATGTCATGCCAAATAACCTGCCCTGGAAAATCAGTTGAGATATTACATCATCAGTCGGATCCAAATCATTATCCTGTGAACATACCCCTAAAAAGCGCTGAATTTGAAGAAAGTGCTTTTCGGGATTTAAACTATTGATTTTAATTTCTCCCTGATCTACACGAAGCAAGCCGCTTAGTACTTTGAGTAAAGTAGATTTTCCTGCTCCATTTGGACCAAGAAGTGTAAAAAAATCAGCATCAGCTATTTCCAGATCAATCCCTTTTAGTGCCTGAAAACCATTGGGATACGTTTTAAACACGTTTTTTGCTCTGATCATCCAATTCATCATTCACTCCTTATCATATTGTTGTACAGTAAGCTGTAGAACGAGCATCCTGCTCGTAACTTGTACCGCAAGCTTCCAGCTTGCGATTATCTTTGGCAAGCAAGATTGCTTGCCTTACAATCAGCTTGTGAATTATTTAGGCAGGCAGGATTGCTTACCTAAGCACTTTTCTTTCTGATAAGGACAATATTTTAAGACGAGTTTTTCTGAATTGTAAAAAAACGACAAAATTCTGACTTTTATTAAAATCAGATCATGACTGATTATCCGGTTCTTACCATACAAGTATAGACGCGATTTTTCGCGTCTATAGTGAATGAATTCTACAGAATCCCTCCAAACAATTGCAAGCGGAATATCCCAATGACTAATGCGATAATAGATATAATGATTCCTGCTCTTGCAAGCTGTTTGAATCCTGTATTTACATGATACGCAATCACATTTAGAATCAAAGAAATAATGCTAATTGGTATAAAAATCCAGTTTAACCAACCCAGAAGAGGGATAAAAGCAACTAATGTCAGGATAATCGACACAAGTGCAAAAACAAAAGTGATAAGCCCCATTTTTCGTTCCTTTCTCGACATCAAACTGTCGTAGCTTTGACTGAATAGTAGATAGTTTGTAATAATAAAGTTCAATTATTCTATGATTGAATCTAAGTCTGTCTACTACATATTTTTCTTTTCATATTAAAATTAGTTTACAACTCAGGTTCTTCCGGACAATTAGCAATGAATTCAGAAGGAGAGTAACCAGTCAGTTGTTTAAAATCATTGATAAAATGTGCCTGATCAAAATACTCATTCTCATAGGCATATTCTGTCAGGGATTTCTGTTGGAGTTGATACAGACCTTTGACTACCCGGTGAAAGCGAATAATCCGGATATATTGTTTGGGGGATTTTCCTAAAAAATGATTAAATTTTCTTTCCATAGTTCTTGTTGTTGTATGGAGTTTACGACTCAGGTCACTCACTTTAATCAAACCTTTCTGGTAGCGAATCAGTTGAATACTCTCTTTGATGAACGATACATCATGGGTATTGATCGTTCTGAAACGTTTTATCAGGAAGCCCTCTATTATTTTTATTTTTTCTATCATCTCAGGCGTATTGTATAATCTTTCCTCAATCTCACAAATACTTTTGTAATCTATATCTGATAAACTAATAATCCTGTTATCTGCTTCACTGAGAGGAAAATCAAAAAAATGACAAGCGCCATAAGGGAAAAAAGTAACAGCAATTACACCCGTTCCCCCTTTTGCCAAAACATCTGAATATTGATGAGCAATGCCACTTAAAAATGATTTTGGCTGATTAATTACCTGATGATTGGTAAATGCGGTAAATGGCTTTTTATAGTGAAACATCAGTTCGATATTACCTGTAGGAATTACCCTTTCTGTGATATCTCCTTCTTTTTCATCAATTTCCAGAACCCAGTAATGCTTTATATATGAAGAAAGTTCTTTACAAGGTTTCAACACCCAGCATCTCATTAATTCTCCAAAATTATGATTCTACAAGCAATATGCTTGTAGTACGGAAATTTTCGCAAACTGTTGTAGGACAAGCAACTTGCTTGTTTTCTATTTTCGCAAGCTGGTAGATTACAGTACAATTCATTCTCTAATCTGCTGACAACCAGGACCGTTGATAATACTTTTACCGCTTTTCAGTGGTTTTACCTGGATTTGTGTCAGAATCCGCTCTTTCACATTTACCACATGAGATATAATACCGATCAGTTTATTGTCATGTCGAAGACTGGCAAGTGTGTTTAAAGCCGTATCAAGTGCATCTTCATCGAGCGTACCAAATCCTTCATCCAAAAACAGTGAATCTATTCGTATTCGGTTACTTACCATCTGTGATAGCCCCAATGCCAGACATAAACTAACAATAAAAGACTCACCACCGGATAGATTTTTCGAGGATCGAATCTCACCTGCCTGATAATTATCCATCACACTGAGTTCCAGGGATTGTATATCATTCCGTATCAATAGATAGCGATCACTCATTTTCTCTAAATGTTCATTGGCATAATGAATCAAATAATCAAATGTCAGACCCTGAGCAAAATTGCGAAATTTCTTTCCATCAGCAGAGCCGATCAGATCATGCAATTTTTTCCATCGGCGGCTTTCTGTATTTTGATTATCATAGGCATTGATCGTTTCTTTCTGTTGTATCTGTAATACACCATTCTGTGTAATTCTGTCCTTTATAGCACCTGATTTGGCAAGGAGTTCATTTCTCTTATCATTTAACTCAGTCATATTGCTTTCAAGTTCTTCAGGTGCCTTGTCTGTAATTTTTTTCGTTTCTTCTACTAGAAGCTGATTTTGAAGGTCATTGATTAAAGAGCTGATTCGAATCTGCTGAGTAATCAATTCATTTGCCTTTAGCTCAAGCTGATGCCTTTTTTCTTCACTTATACAAGCATCCAAAAAAGTCTTTTCATCCTCAAACCCGACTGCTGTAATACGTGAAAAAAAGAGTTCTTCTGTTTTTTTTATTAGTATATGACGATTTTCTTGTTGCTGTATGCCTGCCTCGATTAAACCTTGAAGTTTTTCAGTTTCATTAAGCAACTGCTGATAAATTGCCTGTTGTTTTTCTAACTGAGCTTTTAACAAAAGACTTGTATCTTCAGCATTCTTTTCTTCCTGATCAGGATTTTTCTTCTCAAATTTTTCAAAGCGCTTTTGTTGTAAATCATCAATTTCTTTTTTGTTCAACTGATATGTCTTTTCACTGTTGGACAGCATAATTACTGTCAAATCATTTTTTTCTTTTAATGCGTTTAACTGCTCATCAAGACGAAGAATTTCTTTTTCCATATCTGACTGATTCTGTTTATGTGATTTCCACAAATCATCTCTTTCAAGCAATATTTTTAGAATTGAATCTGCCTTCTCAACTTTAAAATCTACCTGTCCATATTTTGATATTTTTTCATTGATTTCTTTGTTTAAACGCATTACTTTTAGAAACAGATCCTGGAGAAATTGGTTGATCTGAAGAACCTGCTGTTCTTTCATCTTCAGTTGATTTTCAAGTTCAACTTTATGATTTACCTGAAGTATGATTTGAGATTTGATGTTTTCCAGTAATTTCTCATTATCTGTTTTTTTATGATTCAGGGTTTCCAGTTGTTTATTTTGTTTTTCAGAAATGCTGATTGATAAGCTAACAGAATCCATTCTCTGTTTAAGTTGAGCCACATTGAAATCACAAGAATAAGAGATATCTGATTGTGTCATTAATGAGGTAATTTGTTCTTTTCGTTCAGAAATCTCTTTACGAATGATGATCTGTTTTTTTTGATTATTTTGAAGGCTGTTTTCTAAGGTTTTTAATTGAATAGAATGCTGATGATTAAGGGCATACAACTGATCATGAACCTTCTTTTTTTCTTTTAGAAGGGCCTGAGTAGAACTCAAAACAGGTATATTTCCTTTAGCAAAAGGATGCTCGGTTGCACCGCATAAAGGACAGGGAGAACCATCTTTTAACTGTTTCCTTGATTCTTCATAGCTTTGAATTTGCTGAATACTTTTATAGTTATCTTCCAAAACCTGAATATCAGTCAGAAGGGTGTTAATCTGCTGGGTTTCTTTTTCAAGCATAATTTTAAGCATATCTATTTCATTTTGCTGATTTAATATGGATTCACCTGTTTCTTTTTCTTCGTCTTTTATCTTATTCAAATCTACTATCTGAGTATATATTTTTTCATATCGGTTTTTTTCATCTTTAAGCAGATTAACAGCATTAAAAAATTCAACATAGCTTTTCCCCTGAAGCAGTTGATCAGTTTCTTTTTGGATTTTATCACTTTCAGATTGATGAAATACCCGTTTTTCCTCAATCTGCTTCACCTCTTCAGAGATATTTTGAATCGTTTGACTCAAAGTATTCATTTCAGATTGTAGCTTCTTCTCATTATCTGTTGCTTTTTTCTTCTCATTTACTATTTTTTTGTAATCGTCAATCTGATAAGTAATACTGGCAATATCTGCAGTTAATCCTCTATCTGTCTCATGTTCAGCCAAATAGGTATTTGTCTGATTTAAACTATTATCTGTCTGGTTAAATTGCTGAGTCATTTTATCTGTTTTGTTCTTCAAATCAGACAAATCTTTATCTAAGTTTTTAATCTGCTTTTTTAAAACATCCAATGGAACCATTTTCTCATTTATTTGAATATCAAGCGTTCTAACCTTCTGTAGTAGTGGTTTTAGCTGACTGTATGATTCAGAATGCTGCTTATATCGAGCCTGAGAATCTGATAACAATTCTTTCTGTTGTTTTAATTGATCTTGTTTTTGAGCCAGCTGATTGAGATTTTTTTGATAATCTGATACTAACTGGCTAAGTTCTGACCGATGTGTCTTGAGTTCATTGTAAACAGCAGCGTGTTCAAGAGCCATTTTTGATTTTTCCAGTAAGATTCTATCTGCATGAAAATCATCTATTGCCTTCTGAACCTCTGCTTCTTTTTGCTTTTGTTGTTCAATACTATTTTTCAGCTGACTGATTTGCTTTAACCATTCAATTGACTGGTAAATTTGATCTATTGTTTGTTTCACAATCAATTCATCACTTTGCAGTATCTGTAATTTTTCTTGAAATTCATTTATTTCATCATCTGTTAAAAGACTGACTCCATCGAGTTTTGCTTTCAGATGACTTAACTTTTCCTGTTCTGCTTTGTTTTTCAAATGTACTATTTTGGATATCTTACTGTAAATTTCTGTACCGGTTATCTGTTCCAGAATAGGTGATCGGTCACCTGGAGAAGCTTGTAAAAAAGCAGAAAATCCGCCTTGTGCAAGTAACATCGATCGTGTGAACTCATCAAAGTTCATTGAAGTAATCTTTTTAATCTCATCAGGAACATTGACCAGTCCATTAGCAATCAGTTTTTCTGTAGTTAAATTAGTCAGTTCATGAGTTGCATTCTGCAGTTCTCCATCTGCCTTTCTTCTAGCCCTTCGCTGACTCCAAAAACAAAGATAGACGTTACTCTCTATTTCAAATGTCAATTCGGCAAAGCACTCACCTGTTTGTCTGGACATGATATCATTACTGTTTTTTGTAATTCTGTTTAAACGTGGCGTCTGTCCGTAAAGTGCCAGACAAATCGCATCAAGAATACTGGTTTTACCTGCACCGGTGGGTCCGGTGATTGCAAAAATACCATCCGCAACATAAGCATTGTTTGTCAGGTCAATGACCCATTCTCCATAAAGCGAATTCAGGTTTTTAAAACGTATTTTATTGATTCTCATCATTTACCTTTCTAAGCTGGTCGTACAACAAATATCTTGCTAGTTGAAACACACACTCAAACTGCAATAACCGTTATTATTTATAAATTATCCTGAAATTCAGGATTATCCAACAAAGTGATTGCTTCTGAAAATGTTTGATTTAGTTCTGCCTGTTCTTCTTGTGAAATCTGATTTGCTGTCAGACATCTCTTAAATACTTCCTCTTTACTCAGTTCATCCAATGTTTCACGGCTTTCTTCTCTTTGAAAAATTGCATTGAATGTCCTCATATTTTTTGTTCTTACAACATCTATTTTACTGCCCGAAACAATTGATTCAACAATTGTTTTAAAATCACTCCAGATTTCTTCACCGGTATAGATCACTTCAGCCAGGATCTCTTCATCACGTAAAACCAGCTTTTCTAGCTTCTGAAGAATTTCGGATTTGTCTCCCCTGATAGATTCCAGTTGTTGAAATACTGGTAACGTAATCTCTGAAACATTTACTTTTTTTCCCTCAGTTTCAAGAAGACAAATAATCTTTCGTTGTCTGGCTTCTCCAAATCCCATTGCCAATGGTGAACCGCTATATCTGATTTTTTCAGATTGTGCCACCTTTTGAGGTACATGTAAATGACCAAGGGCAACATAATCCACCTCTTCAGAAAAGATCTGATGATGCACATGCGCCAGAGAGCCAATGTATAACTCACGCACGCCGTCGTCTTCCACCACTTTTCCTCCGGCGGTAAATAAATGTCCCATCACGATAACAGGTATTTCAGCCCCATTTCTTCTTTGATTGGCAAGTGTACACACCGCTTCATAATGATTTTTAATGCCATCCAGCATCTTCTTTTCTTTATCCTGAATACTTTCTCCTGCCTCAGCACATCGAATATCTCTGTCCCTTAAAAAAGGCACAGCACAAACAATCAATTTTGTTATGCCAACATGATCCTTGACCTCAATAATTTCATCACTAATATCATCAGAAATCGATCCAATCACATGAATATTAAAATAGCGTAACAATTCTTTTGGTGCATTCAGTAAAGCAGGAGAATCATGATTCCCAGCAATAATAATAATATGACGACATACTGAATTTATCAGATTTCCTAAAAACTGATAATAAAGTTCCAATGCTGTATTAGATGGTGTATTGGTATCAAAGATATCACCTGAAATCAATAAAACCTGTATTTTATTTTCTTTAATATAATCTATCATCCATTCCAAAAAACGCTTAAAGGCTTCATATCTTTTTCTACCATGTAAAAGCCTTCCCAAATGCCAGTCTGATGTGTGTATTATTTTCATTAGAACCTCATTCTTTTATGCTAATCCTATACTAAAATTTTCAATAAAAGTCATGTATAAAGATACTCGTAATTTTAATCATTTCGGTCATATGCAGTCAAGTAATAAATATTTTGCTTAACAAGAATGTTATAAAAACTATCCACATTGGACTAATTGATCAAAATGATTCTATTCCTCTTCATCAAATACAACCATCTCTTCATCTCCTGCATACAGTTCAAAATGAATATTTCGATCAGATTTTCTGTATTTTTCCAAAACGTCCATCACTTCATCAAATACTTTTTCAATTTTTTGCATCTGTTTCATCTGAGCTTCATTCGATTCATCCATACTCATTTGTAAGAGTTCCAAGCGCCCTTTCAAAACCATTAATGGCTGATTTAGCTCATGATTGGCTGTTACAGCCATTGCATAAGCAGAACGAATTCTTTCCAGATTCAAAACTTTTGCATGTTCTTCTTTTAATTGAATATTCGCTTTTTTCAATTGTCGGATGTAATAAATGATAATAAGACTTAAAAGTGCAATCATACCAATTACAGACATGAGATAAATCTGATTCTGTTTTTGCTTTTTAATAACCGTTTCTTGTAGTTTCTGTTGTTTAACAAGTAAATTATTTTCATTTTTCTTGATTTCTAATTCTCTGTTTGCAATATATAGTGCTATTTTCCTATCTTTGTTTTCATCATAAATTTTTTGACTATAAAGATGATGAATCTCATAATATTTTAAAGCGTCTTTAAAATTTCTTAATTTTTTGTAATTATCAAACAAAATTAATGAGCTCATCGCAATATATATTTTTATATCTGTTTGAATCGCTAAATCATACGCTTTTTTTGCATAATAAATACAAGAAGATCTATTGTTTCTTTCTTCATACAAACGAGCAATATTTGAATATACTAATGACAAATCAGCATATCTTTTATTTTTTTCCGCAATATCTTTTGCTTTAAACAGATACTCCTGTGATTTTTGAAAATTTTTCTGGCTTCTTTCAACTGCACCTAATATATTGTAGGAAGATATCAGTAAGGCAAAATCATTGTTTTTTTGGGCTAAAGAAACTGCTTTTTTGGCATATATTCTACTGCTATCTGCATAAACAGATGTAGATATATAAATCATCTCAAAATAGACCGCTGCAAACCTATCATAGATTTCTGCACCAAGAGCCTCTTCTTTGAATAATTTCTCGGCTTTTCTTAAGTAAGAGAGGGCTTTTACCTGTTCTCCAAATGCTCGTAAATCTTCACCTATGGCCATATTTAATCTTGCCATTTCATTTTTATCATTTATACTCATGTAGTAATCCAAAGATCTGGTATAGTGTTTTAATGCTTTATTACCTTCTCCATTGATTTTTTGAATATTTCCAATTAAGTAATCAGACTTGGCACTTAATATATCATAGGGTCTTCGAAATATAATCTCTTCAAGCATCTTAACTTCTGAATCACTATTTTTGTTATTGATCATTTTTATTTTTAGAATATCATTCAATAGCTGAATTTTATTTTCATTATTCTTTTCTAGTTTGAGCTGATGACTTAAACTATCTAAAACATTGCCATTATGATCTAAACCTGCTTCTTCTATCTGATTAGCATTCAAACCATGATATACAGGGAGAACTAAGATTATTATAATTATGATTGAGCAAAATATTCGATAGCTCAAACTTCTGGTTTGCCACATAAAACCAACCCCCAATTTTATCTTGTTAAAAAAACTATCAAAACTAAACCCTTTTGTCAAGCATAAAAAAAGGGGATACCGAAGTATCCCCAATTAATGTGTTTAAAGATTATTTCATCAATAGCATTTTCTTTGTTCCAGAGTAGTTTTTACTCTGCATACGATAGAAATATACGCCACTTGAAACAGATTTTTGATTATTATCTTTACCATTCCAGTTAACAGAATGATGACCTGCAGGCATTTGAGCATTAACTAATTGTTTAACCAGCTGGCCTTTTACGTTGTAAATATCAATAGTAACAGGTGAGTTTTCCTTTAATGAGAATGCGATATTGGTGTTTGGATTGAATGGATTTGGATAGTTACCTTGTAATTTAGTTACTTTTGGTATAACAATGTCACTTGAATTAGGAATGCAGTTAGCTGTAAACTGAACAGTAAATACAGGGTTTTGAGTATCGTTTGTTGTGATATTGATTGTGCCATCGAAAACGCCTTCTGTTTCAGGATAGAAGGTAATCATAAAGCTCTGGTTACTCTGAGCAGGAATTATATAGTCAACAGTTATAACACCCTGTGTTCCAATAAAGAACTGAGCTGGAACAGTAATCGTACCAGTTAAATCAACATTACCAAAGTTCACAATGGTAACTTCTCTTGTTACAGTTTCTCCTGGTTGAACTGATCCGAACTCAATTGTATTTTGTGTGTTGACATATGCTAAAGGTGCATTAGTTGAGCCACCACCTGCATTAGGGAAGATAATTTTATCAACCCATGCACAGTCAGACCCACTGTTAACGGATGTATCTTTTGAGTATTCCCACTTGTATGTATGAACACCAGCAGTTACATTGTATTCTACTTCAGTCCATGCAACATCGCCTGACCAGTCATTTTTCAAGACGCCATCAATATAGAATTTCAGTTTGTCATAAGAAGCTTCAGAACTTACTTTGTAAGCAAATTTAATGACACCTGCTGTAGAAGCAGTATCAACTACACTGATAAATGATGTTGAGCTGTTTGCCGTATTAGCTGATTTTGCAGCATAAGTACCATCAAAAGCGCCAGTATTTACTATTGTCCATGGGGTACTTGACGTATTAACCCATGGGTAAGCAGTAAAGTCACCACTTTCAAAGCTTTCAATTTTTAAACCAACAGGTACTACAAAGTTTGTTTGATTAACAATCTGACCAAACTGAGTAAATAAACCGATACTGGTTGAGGATCCGGTTGGAACTTCTGGATAAGCTGTAATAGTCAGGTCAAGATTAGCTGTTTCATCCACTGCTAATGCATTAAATGAATTATTTGTGTTTTGAATTACAACCAGTGGATTTGTGCTGACGTAATTCACTGTACCAGCTTCAGAAGCTGCATGACCTGTATTTTGAATTGGAATGCTTAAGATCACAGTTTCACCTGGATCAAGGCGACCATTGTTATTACCTTCTGTGTCATTAATACTGAAAGCGCCTGTAGAAATAAGTGGGGCATTCGTAATAATATTGAAATTTGAAGTCCAGGTATTACCCTCTTGATCAGTAATGATTAACTGCATAGGGCAAGCCTGAGCATCCTGACTGTTTGCTGCAGAAGTAATATTAAAGATATTGTTGATACTGTAATTTCCTTCAGCAGTAATTTCTGTAATAGTAGCAACAGAGTCATTTACAGTAATAAATGGGTTTAATGATCTGAGTACAGCTGTCAGGTTTTGAGCAGCTTCATTACCCACATTGTTCAGATTAACAGTTAAAGCTGAAGTTGTGTTATAATCAATTGAGTTATTTCCAGTTAAAGCAACACTCATATCTGTATAAACAATATAAGCACCTTCGTTAGGAATTACAGCGACATCTTTGATAAATGTAACTGCATTTGGAGCTGTAACGGTTAATTTTAAAGTGCAAGGAACAGTTTGTGGGTCAATATTAAGTGTGATGCTGCCATTTTCATCTGTATAACCGGAGCCGACAATTTCATTACTTTCGGGATTGTAAAGAGATACCATCGCATTAGGTGCATCTGTTTGAACATCATATGTACTCATGCCAATAAATAAGTTGTCAAATGAATTAACTGTTTGAACAAATGGTGTGTCATTACGTACGATCAGAGATGCATCACCAAAGATAATCCATGTTTTCATGGTATTAACAGAGTTAGCATTATTATTATAAGCATCCAGCATTGCTGAGCTACCATTAAAATATAATCCGCCAATAGAGAATTTTTCCTGTGCAACCATCAGGTCTGTAATCACATCCTGACCGCGCATAGGTTCATTCCATGGTTGATTGATAGTGGACATATAAGCCACCATCGCACCAGTAGGTGCACCGGTTGTATTGTTTGTTGCTCTTAACCAAGCTTCACCAAAACAGGTGGTACTAGTGAAATTACCGTTTACACAGGCTACTGATACGATAAAAGGCAATTTGCCCTCATTGGTTAACTGATTTACGTGGGTATTAGAGAAATTTGAAGTCACCCAGTAAGTAACATCACCATGACCTGTATAATTCACAAAACCACGACCCTGATTAAAATTACTCAGCAGGGTTGCAGCTGTAATTGATGGCGCATAAGCCTGATCAACAGAAGTATAGCCATAGTTTAACAAGTCTGTACGGATTAAATTTTGATGAGCGATATCAGATTCACCCATATCACCCTGGCCACCACCACCTTCGTTAGAGGCAATACAAGTTCCTTTTTTAATCCATTCGCCATCTATTTCAAAGATATCACGTTCATACCAAATGGTACGTTCTACCTGAGTTTCCACATGGGCTACGGTTTCAGCAGAGAAACGACCAATAAACAGTTCTGGGTAGTTATCGTTTCCGGCAAGCATTACGTATGAAGGATCAGATCCGCCACCCGCATAAGTAAGAGTTGGAATCTGTGCCGCATCACCGACTAACTGGATATAAGCCAGATTTGGGTTAGCAGTATAGTAATTCTGAATGTAAGTTTTAATTGCAGTTGAGCTGGTTCCTGCTGTTTCTGTTGTTACCAGCTCTGTCTGATAACCTTTTTGTCTTTTCCAGTTAACGTAAGGCTGAATTGCAGTTAAGAAGTTTGGATGAGTAATCACTAAGATGGTACCTTCTTCTTCGATTGGGACATAACGTGACTGAATACGGTTGAAGTTTAAGAAATGACTTGCATAAACACTTTTGAATTCTTTGTTAATGGAATTTCTTGTACGATTTAATACATTTTGAGTATCGATGCCAGTATTAACGACTTTTACAACCACATGATGATAAACACGTAATGTGTTCGTATGAGCATTGTATTGAACAGGTGAAAATCCAACTGTGATACCACGATAGTCTCTCATGATGTATGGATCGCCAAGTGTTGCGATATTTGATGGATAAAACTGGTTTTGATTGTAAATATCTCCGAAAGTATAAGGGATATCTTCTGGGTTTACATTACGAAGTAAACTGCCTTTAGAAGGTGCTACAGCGATCTGATAATCAGTATAATCAGATTCAACCACACTGATATTCATTTTTGCATAATCAGGAATAATGATACTTCTGCCTACAAATGGAAGCTGAGGCATACCTTCTTCAAGGATAAGACCTTCTTTTCCAAGTGTGATATGATTAAATTCTTTCCCATCAATTTTAACAGCATTTTTTTCAAATGAAGAGAAGTTTAATTCCAACTCAGTTGAATAATCATCAGAATGATTCACTCTGACATTCACCGGCGTATTTCGGTTTGAATTGACAAAAACTGTTTCAGCCATCAAGCTAAAACAGACTAAGAACAAGCTGACCACGATTATGATCTTTTTCATCCATTTTCCTCCGGATAATTGGCAGGGCAATCGATTGGATTGCCCTGCTTGATTTTTTTACTATTTCATTAATAACATTTTCTTTGTACCTGCATAGTTTTTACTCTGCATACGATAGAAGTAAACACCACTTGATACGGATTTATTGTTTTGATCTTTACCATTCCAGACAACCGTATGGTTACCTGCCTGCATTGCTTCGTTTACCAGCTGTTTAACCAGCTGACCTTTTACGTTGTAAATATCGATAGTAACAGGGCTGTTTTCTTTTAATGAGAAAGAAATATTGGTAACAGGGTTGAATGGGTTTGGATAATTACCCTGTAATTTGGTTACTTTTGGTAATACAGAATCACTTGAATTGGTACCACAAGTACCAGTAATTTCAATTACAAAACTTGGATGAGTGGTATCGTTTGTTGCTACAGTGATTTGACCTGAGTGAGTTCCTTCTGAAGTTGGAGCATAAGTTACAGGAATAGTTAAATTGCTTTCTGCTTCAACAACAAAGTTAGCAGATTCAACACTGTAAGGTGTTGGAACAGTTAATTCACCACTTAATGGTAAAAGACCAAAGTTCACAACCACAATACTTTTTACGGTGGTTTCATTTGGCTCAACAGTTCCAAAATCAATAGGATCTGTATTCATATATGCCATTGGTGCACTGTCTGAACCTCCGCCAGCATTAGGGAAGATAATTTTGTCAATCCATGCGCAGTCAGAACCACTATTTACAGATATATCTTTTGAGTATTCCCATTTATAAGTATGTACACCAGCAGTTACGTTGTATTCTGCTTCTGTCCATGGAACATCACCTGACCAGGCATTCTTTTCAACGCCGTCAATGTAAAATTTTAATTTGTCATAACTTGCTTCAGAGCTTACTTTGTAGGCAAATTTGATGACACCTGCAGTAGAAGCAGTATCAACTACAGAGATAAATGAGCTTGAGCTATTTGCAGTATTAGTTGATTTTGCTGCATAAGTACCATCAAAGGCACCTGTATTGACAATTGTCCACTGGGTTGTACTATGTGTCCAAGGATAAGCAGTAAAATCACCACTTTCAAAGCTTTCGATTTTTAAGCCAACGGCTAAGAAATAACTGCTCTGATTGATGATCTGACCAAACTGTGTAAAGATTCCAATATTGGTTGATGAGCCTGTTGGTAATTCAGCAGAAGCTGTAATGGTTAGATCAAGATTAACACTTTCGTTTACACCCAGTGCATTCATATTGTTATTTGTATTCTGAATGGTTACTTGTGGGTTCGTACTTGCATAGTTTACTAACCCATTTGCAGATACAGCATGGCCTGTATTTTGGATTGGAATAGATAAAATAATGGTTTCACCTGGATCAAGGCGTCCATTGTTATTACCTTGTGAGTCATTGATACTCATTGCACCGGTAGCAATCACAGGGGCATTTAAGGTAATTCTGAAGCTTGTTGTCCAGCTGTGCTCCTGATCATCAGTTATAATTAACTGCATTAAAGCCTGTTCGGTATCAGGACAATTTTCAGCAGCAGTTACGGAGAATGCATTCACTAAAGAATAAATCTGATTAGCTGCGACAGCATCAACCGTTTCAGTTGAATCTGTTACAGAAATATATGGGTTAAGTGATCTGAGAACAACATTTAAATTCTGAGCAGTTTCACTGCCAACATTGTTGATGTCAACGGTTAAAGCTGAAGATGAATTGTAATCCAGTGAATTATTTCCTGAAGTAGCAACAGTCATATCATCAAATACGATATAAGCTCCATCATTAGGTACGACCTGTATATCAGCCATAACAGGAATATAGTTTTGT
>JAKQQL010000420.1:0-1068 GCA_029564175.1 Candidatus Cloacimonadota bacterium | reverse complement strand
AATCCAGAAAACCGCCTTCACGAAAAATTTGAACGCCTGGATTGTCATATTCTACTATTTTACAGTTTCCATCTGCATTTATTTCAATAATGGTAAAAGTCGCATAGCTAATCTTTCTTACACTGTCTGTCGGTAGTGTTTTCATAATAATTTCAGCAGTTTTCTGGATTTCCCGTTCTTGCAGGGAATATTGAATTGCCATAGTAGCAGTCATCGTAGCCAGCACATGGGCTTTGATACAAGAACCCAGACCGTCAGATAACACACAAACAATTGAATTGTTTTCAGTTTTCTTTTTACACATAAAGACATCACCGCATATCCTGTACTGATACTTTTTTCTCTGTGTAAAATCAATATCAATATAAAGGTTATCCTTAATGACCATCTTTAACCTCTTTCTTCTTCAGAGGTATTTTTTCCTGATTGATTTTTTTCTGATCAAATGTCTCGATTATATTACTGAGAGCCGTTTCTATCTCGGCAACATTTTCTCCTAAAAGATAGGCTATTTTGGAAGCCATATCCAGATTTTTGGTAATGACTTTTTTGGCATTACTGATAATTCTTTCCTGATTGTGAGAAGAATGGGTTACATCCTGAATCACAGCACCAGCCAGATAATGTTCCTCAATGGTAAAAATGGAGAGATTGAGCACCTTGTTATCAATTTCATAAATCTGATTGATAATATCCTCATGATCCAGTAATACCTGTTCAAACAAATCATAAAATTGAACGATTCTCGATAATTCAGCACCTTGAAAATCCTGAGGATTATGAATTGCCAGTTTCTCTTTCAAATCAAACAAATCCAGGAAATTTTCATTACATTCAACAACCTGTAAGTCTTTATTGACGATCACAACGGCTGAAGGCATGGTTTTAAACAGAGCATTGATTTTATTCTGAGCCAGTTTTCTTAAATAAGATACACACATATCAGGCTCAGCTTTTTCTTTGATAATGGCAATTGCGCAGTCCCGACAGGTATCATAACCGCAGGCACCACAATCAAGTTCATCTGATTTATGATATTTACCAATCCGATAAAATACATTTTTAACA
>JAKQQL010000481.1:0-2054 GCA_029564175.1 Candidatus Cloacimonadota bacterium | reverse complement strand
ATTCATTTGATGGAGAGGTTATTTCCATTAAATCAAAAAATAATCTTGTTTTTTCCGGAAGCAGAAAAATGTCTTTAATCGGAGTAGATGATTTAATCATTGTTGATACTTCGGATGCTCTTTGTGTAATGAAAAAAGGATTTTCCCAGGATGTCAAAGAGGTTGTTAATCAGCTTCAGGCTTCAACTCCTCAAGATAAAGAGCTTACCATTCTTCATTCGACAGTTCACCGTCCATGGGGAACTTATACGGTTCTTGAAGAAAGTGAGCGGTTTAAGATTAAAAAAATTGTAATTAAGCCCGGTAAAAGAATTTCACTTCAAAAACATCTTCACAGAAGTGAACACTGGGTTGTAGTTTCAGGAACTGCAAATATTCATTCGGGCGGTGAGGATAAGGTCATATGTAAGAATGAATCTATTTATATTCCGATCGGAGTTAATCATAGGCTTTCAAATGAAGGAAAAATTGATTTGGTGATTATTGAAACTCAGGTGGGAGAATATGTCGGAGAGGATGATATTATCCGAATTGATGATGACTTTAAAAGATGCTAATGCATAAAACATGTGATTTTCTAATAAGATTTATTAAAACAATTGTTTTATTCTTTCTGAAAGATTTTTAAGACTGGAAGAGTTTATTAGAAGATTTCTGTTTTCACTTTTTTGCATAAGTTTTGATAATTTAGAAATAATTTCTATATGCAGATCATTTGACGATGCCGGGGATAAAAGAAGAAATACTATATTCACGGGTTTCCCATCTGGTGCATTCCATTCTATTCCCTTGCCGGATAATCCCGTCAAAAGTACGGGATCACTTATTGATTCTATCCGTGCATGAGGTATTGCTATACCGTCTCCGATTGCTGTTGAATATTCTTCTTCTCGATTAATAAGAGCTTTTTCAACGTAATTTTGATCTATGTTTTTTATAAAGTGTTGTGATGTATGAAGCAATATTCTGATAGCAGTGTTTCTGTTGCTTTCCCCGAGACGAATAATTCCATAGTCGTAATTTATATAGGAAGACAGTGATACGTCTTTTCGTTTTTTCATGGCATAAGTCATCCATGGTCCCATGATGATTGATGAAATGACAGCGCTGCATACGATTGCGATGAATATTGGAGATGTAATTATACCTGCTTCCAAAGCAAGCAGTGCGACAACTATTTCCATCATGCCGCCGGGTGTATGGGCGATAGATATGAGAGATCGGTTTATTTTAGGAACTTTGCTGAAAGTAACTCCAATCCAGGCACCGATAAATCTTCCGAATATACCTACTGCAGTAATCAGTAAAACGGGTAAAAGTTCAAAATTTGCGATGAAATCAATTTTGAGACCGATGTTAACGAAAAAAACCGGGACAAAAAGAGAGTGAACCATTTGTGAAATTATTGCACGTGTATCGTCTTTTAGATTTTTTGCTTCTCCTGCAACAATGCCTGCTATAAAGAATCCGAAGAGTGCATGTATTCCCAATTTTTGAGTAATAGATCCGAATATTACTCCGAGAATACATACATATGAAAATGATGCTGCAGGTTCAGGGACATTTTTCTTTTGGAAATAATCCACAAATATATTTGAAAATTTTCTTCCAACAGTTAGTGCCAGTGCTGAGGATCCTATTGTAGCAAGAAAAATTAGTAATACATAAGATGAGCTCAAACCTGCTTGTGTAAATAATCCTAAAATGATTGTGAAAAGTACCCATCCGATAATATCATTGACTGCTAGTGCTGACATTGTCAGAAATCCAATATCTGTTTTCAATAGCCGTAAATCGTGCATAACCCGTGAAGCTATAGGCATTGCGCTGATTGTCATTACTACGGCCATAAAAAGTGCGAAGTAGAGTCTTTTGTTAGGATCAGCAAGATAATGATCAGGAAGAAGAAAGCACGGTATAAATGCTATCAGCATGGGAATAACAATATCGGACAGGGCAATTAAAAGAGCGCTTCCTCTTTGTCTCCATGCTGAAGAAAAGTCTATTTCTAATCCCGTATCCATTAAAAGAAATAATACACCTATCCATGATAT
>JAKQQL010000367.1:0-1246 GCA_029564175.1 Candidatus Cloacimonadota bacterium | reverse complement strand
AGTTAAGTATTGACCATGGATTGTAAATCTCAATGCCTGAATAGTTATAGCCATCATACCATTCTTTTACTTTGGGAAGTTTTTCGGCTAAATCAAAAGCTTTTAAGAACTGAGCGACTTCTTCTTCAGTAAAACCAAACTTATCTGCTGAGAGTTTACTTATCATACTGCAGACCTTCAAATTATTCAAACCAGAAAAGATGCTTTCTTTAGCAACTCTCAAAATGCCAGTCAAAACCGCTTTTTCAAGATAAACATTATCTTTGAGACAGCCACTCAGTAAGTTTCTGATAAATATAATCAGGTCTTCATAATAATTGTTGATATAAGCTGATTGAATTGGCATATCGTATTCATCTATCAAAATGACCGGATTCACTTTATGATATTTATACAGATACTCACTCAGATATTTCAAAGAATTTTCATAATCAGATAATGAGCCGGTTTTTGAGAGGATTCTGTTGTAAAAATTGATATCAAAATCACCCATAAAATCATTCTTTAAGATATGATAATGTTCTTGAAATAATTTTGCAATCAAATCAAACAGGCTGTCCATACAATGAGCTAAATTGTTAGATTTAATATCTTTAAAAGTCAGGAAAATAACAGGAAACTTACCTTGATACGCCATTACTTCAGGGTCTTTTGAAATTAATAAATCATCAAAGAGAAATGCATTATCAGCAGAATTGTCATAAAAGTATTTTAACATCGATAGGTTCAATGTTTTACCAAAACGTCTGGGACGCGGAAAAAGCAAAACTTCTGATCCTTCAACAACTTCTTTTATCAATAATGATTTATCCACAAAATAACACTTTTGCTCGATTAGCTTTTTAAAATCACTTAAACCGATTGGCAATTTCTTATGTATCATAACAAATCTCCTTGTAATACAGCATATCTATTGAACAATATATTTTTATCATAAAATGAAGGCAAGTAATTTTTAAAAAAGACTGAAAAACAAGATGCCAGCTTGCGAAAAGAGAATAACAAGCAGGTTGCTTGTCTTACAACATTAAAAAATATCCACACGAACTTCTTTTTTATCAAAGACTGCGGCAATACAGGCGATATTCTTAACACCCAGCGTTCTGAGTTCTTCTACATATTGCTTTTCATTAATTTGCTTTTTGGCATCCAGCAGTGCTGTATCAAAATCTTCATTTTCAAATGTATCTACTTTTTTAAATTCAAAGATAATACCTCTTTTGTTTAACGCTTTGGGTATCATCAT
>JAKQQL010000360.1:0-27891 GCA_029564175.1 Candidatus Cloacimonadota bacterium | reverse complement strand
GGCGGGAAACTTGTAGTAACATAGTTATTGATCGATCAGGCATAATTTCCCATTTTTTATTGTAAGCAGATAAATGTTGTTGCCTGTAAATTCGCCATTATATTGACAGGTCAGGTGTCCACTGATACCATTATAGTTTTTTATCGCTGATAACTCAGCAGCAATATTCTCACGGTTGATTTCCTTACAATTTTCCATAGCCTTCATAATCAGCATCGTCGAATCATAAGCTAAGACAGAAAAGAAATTCGGTTCTTCACGGTATAGCTGTTTGTACCGAAGAATAAATGACTTAATCATTTCATCATTTGACAGATAATTAAAATGCGTAGGGATCAGGATATTGACATCACTATTTTTCTGCAAACTGGAAGTTTTCAGAACGCTATTTTGCTCAAAAATGCTTTCCACACCGGTAAAATTAAAAGAGGAAGTACTGATTAGAATCAGATCAGGTCTTTTCTGATGAATATAGGCTACGATATCTTTTGCTTTATGAAAAATATCGCCTATTACAACTGCTTCGCAATCCAGCGCTTCCCAGCGTTTGAGAAGATAATCAATGTTATTCAGGTTGATCTCGCTGGTTTTATCAATTAACTGCAGTTTATATTTTTCAGATAATTCTGTCACCGAATTGGCAACCCCCTGTCCAAATTCATCATCAGCATAAAACACTGCGATATTTCGGATATTCAGAGATTGAATGTGCTTAAACATCTCCTCAATTACCAATTTGTCGTTTGGTATATTTCTAAAAATGAAAGACTGCTTTTCTTTAAACAGGTTAGGAGAAGTAACTCCGGAAGTAATAAAAGGGACTCCGCTTTTCTGGTAGAGGGGAATAACGGCTTTTGCGACACGTGAATTATAGTGTCCGCTGACTGCCAATACATTCTGATCAGCGATTAGGTGATGCGCTGCTTTTAATCCGCCTGTCACTGTACCATAATCATCTATGGCTGTAACAACTATCTTTTTGCCTTTAATTCCGCCTTTGGCATTCATCTCTTTTACCGCCATAAATAAACCTTTGGATTTCTTAATCTCCTGATCCAGTTCATAAGGGTATGCAAAACCAATTTTTATGACGTCATTTGGACTGCTTTTCTGTGAATAAAATGGTTTACATGCATTGATCATCATGAGGATAAACAGACATATAAAAAGTCTGACAATTCTCATTCTCATTTTCACCCCCTTTCATTGTTAAAAACCATAGCAGCATCCATATCTATTGTCAAGGAAAAACAGAGTAACAAATTCAAGACACAAACTATTATTGATCTCAATCATTAAAAAACGCTCTCTGTTTTCACAAAGAGCGTTTATCTTGTATAATCTTATTTAAACAATTCCATACCGGAAAAATCACGATACGGATCAAATGATTCTAGCATGTGCAGATCATCTGTTGTCAGCTGATCAAGTACGATACGGGTAAGCAATTCGCCAAGTCCGGGTCCGAGCATAAAGCCCTGTCCGCACATACCAACTGCCTGAATGAAATTTGGGACTTCCTTCATTTTACCGACTATCGGAAATCCGTCTGGTGTCATTGGGTATTGACCTCTCCACTGACGGCGAACCTTCAGATTTTTCAGTTTTGGATAGATTTTAAGCATTCTTTTAGTACAGAGTGGCAGAAATTCGGAGGTTGCATCATTATCTGTTCCCAATATAGCCGGATCCGGTGTGATACAGAACACCACCTGACCTTCATGATTCTGATAGAAGTAGAAATTTTTTGAGCCTTTTTCAGGGCGCATATCCACCACCATCGGACCAAAGAAACGTTTAACCGGATCAGTGATCGCTGCTTCATGACAATCCGGATTAACCGGGCAATCGATGCCAGCCATTGCTGATATCTCTTTCGCATTGTTACCAGAAGCATTGATCACAAATTTAGCCGTATAAGTCCCTTTATCTGTTTGAACTTCTGAAATCTGACCATTATCCAGTTTCATACCGGTTACTTTTTCATTAAAATGATACTCTGCACCATATTCCAAACTCTTGAAATAAATAGCATTCAGGGTCAGTAAAGGTGAACAGCTGCCATCTTCAGGAGAATAGGTTGAGCCCCTTAAACCTTCCATATTAATGCCAGGCACGAGTTTCTGATATTCTTCAGGGCTGATCCATTTGATATTTAAACCAAAAGAAAGCTGGATTTCCATGAGTTTTTTTAAGGTTTCCTCATCCTTTTCGGTATAAGCCGGATAGCTGTATCCATTTGACATCCAGCCGATTTCATCTCCATATTTTTCTTCCCATGTGGAGAGAATTTCAATACTTCTTAAACAGACTTTAATTTTGCCAAAATCGGAATGGGTAGCACGAATCCCGCCGATTGCTTTTTTATTATTACCCTGACCCGGAGAGGATTCAGGGTCTAAACACAATACTTTTAATTTATTCTGAGCAAGATACATAGTTGCAGGCACACCAACAGAACCGGCACCGATAACGATTACATCATACATTTGACTCATCTTGAACTCCTTATTCCTTACCATCTGCAAATTTTTCCAGAGGCACTTCGATAAATACAGGGCGGCGGGTATTAGCAACAATATTTTCAACAGGAATGCCTTCCTGACGGAAAATCTGTCTCAGAGTTACATCACAGGTTTTGCTGCCACAAGGTCCCATACCCATACGGGTAATCGCTTTCAGCTGGTTAATATCTGTAACACCACGGCGAATCCATTTCTTGACTTCACCAACAGTTACCCGTTCACAAAGACAAATCATGGCATCATCTTCTATATTTTCAGGGATAATCGCCTGAGGCAATGCTTTTGTGACACTTTCATCCTGAATTTTGAAAGAAATCGCTTTCTTCGCAATCGCTTTTGGCATCTGAACCTTTACCATCTGAGTTTTATTGAGTGGATTGTTCATCACAGCTATAACTTCATAAGAACCCAGTTCATTGGCATCAATATCGACCACATTCAGCTTATCGCCTTTATTAACAGGGTAGTTTCCCACTTCATAAGGGAGCGATACGATTGGATTATCTGCATCTTTACGGTAATCGACCAGACTGATTGCCAGACCTGGGCAGATAAAGAGACATTTTCCGCAACCAATACAAGAGCCTTTATACTGAGGCTGACCCATAATGGAAGAGCCTTCAATCATAATGGATTGAGTCGGGCATACCGTAGTACATGGATTACAGGGAATTTCCTGCAGACAGTGAATAACCGGGAAAACACCTTCTTCCACATCCAATTTTTGATATGGCGTGATTGCCCCAGGATGAGATTTTAGAATATCGGCTTTTTCATACCATTCCTGTGGAATATCTCCAACCGGAGCACCCATCTCTTTGGCAATCTTCAGACCCATAATTTTACCATTAAACATTGCCGAAGAGGCTTCAGCGATTTCCAATGCATCTCCTGCAGAAAAGACCTTAATACCGGCAGTTTCAGCTGTTTCTGTAAATTCTTTCAGTGAGTCCAGACCCACTGCAATTAAAAGTGTATCACATTCAAAACTTTTCTCTGTACCAGGAAATGGTTTAAATTTATCATCCACTTCCGCAATCGTAACAGAAGAAACGGTTTCATCACCATTCGCCGACAAAATCGTATGCGAGGTATAAATTGGCACGCCCAGACGTTTTAATTTATCTGCATGAACCTTATATCCCCCACATTGTTTCATTGCTTCAACCAGACCAACCACTTCAATGCCAGCCTGTAACGCATGATAACCGGCAATCAGGCCCACATTACCGCCACCAACGATGAAAAGACGATTGGAAGCCTTTACCAGATCACGGTTGACAAGCGTTTGAAAAGCACCTGCCCCATAGATATTTGCCAGGGTGTTTCCTGAAAATCTGAGGAATTTCTCACGGGCACCGGCAGCATTTAAAATCATTTTTGGTTGAACTATTTTATAAACACCGTCTTTTAAAATGCCCACTTTTTTATCTTTAAACACAAATAAAGCGGTTGAATTCAGCCAAATTGTTACTGAATTATATTGTTGAACCGTTTCAGCCAGTTTTTTACCAATATCATTACCTCTGGTACCGGCATGAGAATCCTCAACTGAACCAAAGAATTTATGCGTTTGTAAAACCAGTTTACCGCCAAGCTCATTTTTGTCATCAATCAATAAACTTTTAATCTGGTGTTCGCCCAACTGAATGGCAGCTGCCAGACCTGAAGGACCGCCACCGATGATTAATACATCTGTTTCCATTTCTTCAATATCATGTGCTTCAAACGAGGTGTTAACTTCCGGCAATTCAGGCAAGCCATCAGCACTTTCTACGATCATATTGGCTTTCACTTCTGTCATACAGGACTTAACCGGCATACCATTCGCAATAACCATACACTTTGCACATTGTCCATTTGCACAAAAAATACCTTGTGCCGAGCCATCTTTGTGATGATGTCCAAAAACCTTGATTCCGTTTGCTATCAAAGCAGATGAAATCATTTCACCTTTCTTGGCTTTGATAGGGTTTTTCTGCCAGTAAAATGTAATTTCTTCTTTTTGAGGGATTGGCAGAACCGGATGTTCTGTGATTCGATTTTCCATATTTAACTCCTATTAGAGGGAATGATCAGCATTTAACATACCTGATGCCGAAATTGATATAAGCTTTTAATCATGTCAAGTATAATCTTCAAACTTTTACATTTTTTTTAATAAAACAAAAAAAAGCCCACACAATGGGGCTTGAAATCATTATGATTTAAACGTTTTAAAATGATCATTGAAACCTAAAATGTCCAAATCTATATCCTTCTCCTTGCTGAATCATGGATATTCATCAGTTCTTTGGGATAAGGTTTAAAGAAATACTGATTTAACAGATAGCCATGATTGAAACGAATACAAAGGGAATACAAGAGTTCTGTTACGACTGATGCAGGCACAGTATCAGAGACGTACTCATCCATCTTATCCAGCAGATTTTGTTTCTCGGCAGAATTTAGCTGCTCAGAGAAAAAGCCCATGATATGCATCCATACATTGAGTACATTCTTGATTCTTACCTGTGTTTTAAAAACCAGTCTCAGATTTAACTGATAATCTTCAAAAACATGTTCAATGGGACGTTTGTCAAGATTGGCTGTTATCTTTCCCAGTACCCGCATTTGTTTTTGATTATAAGCCAGAAAGAGAAACTTATGACTGGCATGAAAAGCAACTAAATCAGCCATTTTAAGATTTTTCTTTATTTCTCTGAATCTGGCAAGTGTAAAAATGGCAGTCAGAAAATGATCTCTGATTTTTAGATTAGTCAGACGTCCTTCATCTTCAATCATCAAATGAGGAAAATGAGTCATTACCATCTGACCAAAAATCCCTGCACCATATCCTGATTTAGTCTTAGAGTTTGCGTTTGCATAAATTTTCACTTCTTTAAACCCACAGCTGGGAGACTTACTTTTTAAGATAAAGCCATCAATATCTTTCAAACCTCGGCATAAATCTTCTGAAAACAATGTCATTTCATTCGTTAAATCTCTTTGAGTCGATGGTTGAACCAAACGTATCTCTTCCCCATGCAATTCTAATCTGATTGGATCTCTGGGAATCCCCAGTCCAATATCAGCTTCAGGACAGGCAGTTTTCAAATCGATAAACGGCAATAATTGTTTAACCTCTGCAGAAGCAATTATAGCACCATTCCAACGACAAGGTGACTGTTCTATACATTTTGAGATGAACACAACCGGTTTTACATTTCTCATATGAAAACTCCTTTTAATGAGTCGCTAATCAATAGATTGAATAATTCCACCACCAACTAATTCATCTTTTCTGTAAAATACAGCTGACTGACCAGGTGTGATGGATTTAACACTTCTCTTAAGTTCAACGTAAAGTCCCTCATTATCATAAGTGAGTCCTGCAATTTCTTCTTCAGGACTGTTATAACGTATTTTCACAGTTAAATCATCTGAATGATGCAAAATATTTTCACGAATCAGATTAACCTGATTGATTCTAAAGTATTTCGATTCCAGACGTGATAAATCATCCGTAACAACAAGTTGATTTTTTACCGCATCAATTTTCAGTACATACAAAGGTTTTGACCAGGGAACAAGTCCTTTTCTCTGACCAATAGTATAATAAATAAGCCCTTTATGCACTCCGATTTTAGAGCCGTCATGATAAATCATGTCACCGGTATCAGAACTGATAAAATGAAGTAAAAATTTAGTATAGTCATCATCAATAAAGCAAATATCCTGACTGTCTTTCTTTTCAGCGACTGGAACACCAGCTTTTTGTGCAAGTATTCTGATTTGCTCTTTTGTAAAATCCATTAAAGGGAAAATGGTTTGAGCTAACTGATGTTGACTTAAGCGCCATAACATATATGTTTGATCCTTTTTTTTGTCCAAAGGTCTGATAAGCGCAGATTTTCCATCAATGGTAATTTTTCTGGCATAATGCCCTGTCGCCATTAAAAAAGGCTGACCATGATATTTCTCTTGTATGATTTGAGATATCTTTTCAGGAAAAAGTCCCCATTTAATTGTTGGATTACATAAAGTACAGGGATTTGGTGTATAGCCATTTTGATACTGTGTTAAAAAATCTTTTATAATCAAATGATTGAATTCTGCTTTCAGATCAATTGTAAAATGTTCAATCTCTAGTTTCTGACAAACTGTCCTGGCATCATCAATCGCTCTGGAAATGGAGTGTCGTTTAAAAGGCTCTGTAGTATCGTCAAAATGATACATCGTAAATCCGATCACCTGATGTCCCTGTTCTTTTAACAGATAAGCAGCCACTGAACTATCCACTCCCCCGCTCATAGCCACTGCATAAATCATATTATCTCCATTTTTCTCTTTGAGCAAGCTGGTAACTTGCCGTACTTTTTTCTGCAAGCAGGTAGTTTACCGTACGACAAGCATCTTGCTTGTTGCAAGTATTTTCTGCAAGCAAGATGCTTGCAGTACGGAACTTTTTGCGCAAGCAGGATGCTTGCAGTACAGATGATTATTATGCTAAAACCCGCTTAATCTGAGCACCGACAAAGGACAATTTCTCTTCAATTTTATCATAACCTCTGTCAATATGGTAAATACGTGAAATCTTAGTTTGACCTTCTGCTACAAGTCCTGCCAAAACCAGGGCAGCACTGGCTCTCAAGTCTGTTGCCATAACTTCTGCTCCGGATAATTTATGAACACCCGTAATCACAGAAGATCCATTTTTAACTAAAATATTGGCATTCAAACGATTTAACTCAGCGGCATGTAAAAAGCGATCCGGATATATCGTTTCGGTAATATGAGATACACCATCAGCAAGTGACATATATACCATAAACTGAGCCTGTAAATCTGTCGGGAATCCAGGATAGGGTTCTGTCACAACATCAACAGGTTTGATGATTTCAGCTGGCAAAACCATGATTTCATTTTCTGTAATCTTAAAATGACAGCCAGCCTGTTCCATTTTAATAATCAAGGATTTCAAATGTTCTGGATTACAATTAGTTATTTTAACCGGAGATTTGCATATTGCTGCGGCCAGGATAAATGTACCTGCTTCAATTCTGTCAGCAATGACTCTGATCGTTGCAGGCTTGAGTTCTTTCACACCATGAATGCTAAGCGTATTGCTGTCACGTCCTTCAATATTTGCACCCATTAAATTAAGAAAATCAACAAGATGAGAAATCTCTGGTTCAAGGGCTGCATTCTTGATTACAGTGGTTCCTTCTGCCAAAACGGCAGCCATTAGTAAGTTGGCAGTTGCACCTACTGATACAAAGGGAAATTCAATCAAAGCACCTTTCAATCCATCAGGACACTCTGCATTGATATTACCATGAGATATTTCAATTTTCGCACCTAATTTTTCAAAAGCCATCAAATGAAGATCCACCGGTCTTGAGCCTATTGCACAACCCCCGGGAAAAGCGACAACTGCCTTTCTAAAGCGTGCAAGAAGCGGACCAAGCACATAAACAGAAGCTCGCATTTTCGAAACCAGCTCGTAAGGAGCTTCAAAATAGCTGCAATCTGAAGCATCAATAGACATCACTTCGTTTTCATAATCAACTCTTGCGCCAATAATTCTGAGTAAATGCGCCATTGTTTTTAAATCTATCAATTTAGGAACATTCTGCAATACAGATTTTCCTGGTGCAAGTAATGCTGCTGCCATTAAAGGTAATACGGCATTTTTCGCTCCATTTACCTTAATTTCACCTTTTAGAGGATAACCTCCGTTTATTAAAAAATTTTCCATTTATAACTCCAACCTGATAAATCGGTCAAATCCACTTAAATCTTTGATAATCTGAACCGTTCTGTAACGGTAATTTTTTGTTACACTGATAATCGTTTCAGCCTGCTTTGCGCCTATTTCCAGATATAATACAGCATTTGGATTCATATAATCAATTGCAGAAGCAATGATTTTAAAAATATGATTAAGCCCATTGTTTTCTGAAACTAAGGCATTCTTAGGTTCAAAAAATAATTCTGGTTCCAACTGCGAATATTCCGCTTCAGTCACATAGGGTGGATTTGAAATAATCAAATCATACTTTCCCTGCACATTTTCAAACAAATCAGACTGAATAAAATGAATCTGAGTCTGATTAAATTCTGCATTTTTCTTTGCAGTCCTTAGTGCTCTGTCAGAAATATCGACTGCTTCCATAGAGATCATTTTTAATTCTTTTTTTAAAGAAATTGCAATTGCACCTGAGCCAGTGCCCATATCCAGACATCTGATTTGACGGATATCCTTTTTTTGGTATTCCCTGATAATGAAATCACATAAAAATTCGGTTTCTGGTCTTGCAATCAAAACACTTTCATCCACCTTAAGTATGGTATTCAAAAAATGAACTTCCTGTAAGATATACTGCAAAGGATATCTTTTGGCTCTTTTTCTGAAAGCCTCATCGATGTTTTTTTGCGTTGCATCAGGAATCAGCTGATTCATATTTAAATATAAAGCTGTTTTGGTCATCTTCATAAAATATGAGACAATTTGTTCAGCTTCATTTCGAGCACTCTGAATCTGACTGTTTTCTAAAATTTTTTCACCTGCATTGATTACAGATAAAACATCTGAAGATGTATTATTCTTCATCAATATATTTTTCAATCGTAATTCTGGTACCGTTTTCTGAAAAGGATAGTCGGTCTGACAAAATTTGAATCAGATTTAATCCTCTGCCAGTTGCTGAATCAAAATTAATCAAAGGCTTATTATTCTGTATAAACATATGGGTATTAAAGCCATCACCTTCATCTTTAACAGATAAACGCAAGAGGTGTTCCGAACTTGAATATGAAATTTCTACAAAGACTCTTTTTTTGGATTTATCCGTATCCATCTGCTGATTAATAAAAACAACATAATCCTTATAGGCTTTCCGCCGTACCTCAGATGGCACATTCAGAATGCCATGAAGAAATGCATTGGTAATAATTTCTTCTACACATATTGATAATTCATTTAAATTTTTCAAAGGTATTCTGATGTTCTTCGACAAATAATGAATCACGTATTCAGGGATACTCTGATTTAAGAAATCCTCAGGTGTAAATTCAAATCTAACAGAAAATTGCTGAACCTTATTATCAATTTTTTCCTTTTTCTGTTGTAGTCTTTTCTTAATCAGTTGATGATTGATCGCTTTAAGAATCACTTTTGATTCTATAGGCTTTTTGATAAAGTCATCTGCACCAAGCCGAATTGCTTCAATTGCATAATCTACAGCCAAATGGCCCGTCATCAAAATAACAGGAATATTGATTAACATCCCTTTTTTAAGTTGCTCTAAAAATTCAAGCCCATTCCTTTTAGGCATTTCTATATCGCTGACAACCAAATCGTAATGATTAACAGTGATCTTCTTTAAGGCACTATTTACACTGGATGCGGTATCGACTTGATACTGATATAGACTCAGCACACTTTTTAAAGAATTTAGCAAATCAATATCATCATCCACAATCAGGATGTTGTACAAATTCTCATCCATACTAAATTATAGATTGATCGTTATAAGCTGGTTTAACTTAATGGTAGTAAATAACTCGTAAACGGCAGGAGAAGATTTAGTTATTTCGATTTCACCGTTTCTAGTCAGGAAATCTTTATAAAATAAGAGCAACTTGCCAATACCAATACTACTCATATTACGGCAGGCAGATAAATCAATATCAAGTTTCTTAACATCAGATTTCAGAACTTCAGCCAATTTTTCCTGAAAAATATATGAATTATCGCTGGTAATAATACCATCAACCTTCATTAAGGCTGTTTTTTCATTGAAGTTTAAAGTAATTTCCATTGTTTTCTCCTTTCTTAATAACCTCTAAGCTTTTTTAACACATTATTCTGTATTTGTAAAGGAATTTTTTCATATTTTTTAAATTCCATGGTAAACATCGCTCTGCCCTGAGATAATGAGCGAATTCTTGTTGAATATCCAAACAATTCACTGAGAGGAATTTCAGCCAATAATTCCTGTTTTAGATTCTGAGCTCTTATCTCAATTATTTTTCCACGTTTTGAATTAATATCTCCAATGATATCTCCAATGAATTCTGCGGGTGCAATAATGGTGACAAGCATTACTGGTTCCATGAGGGTTGCACCTGCTTGCTGAAGGCCTCTTGAAATAGCCATCCCTGTTGCAATTCTGTAGGCAACATCATTTGATTCAGCAGGATGATACTCAGCTTTCACCAATTCTATCTGCAATCCTTCTACTTGCCCACTTAATAAGGGACCATCAGAGCAAGAATTATAAGCACTTTCTTCTATCGCTTTGATAATATTCTCAGGTATCAGTTCTGTATTTACTTTGCTGATAAATTTATTCTTTCTTTGTAAATGATTATCTTTATCATTTTCATAATCATAAGGAGATAATCTGAGTTTCACCCATGCGAAGGTAATTTTACCATTCAGCTCACGTCTGAATTCTTCTTCAACTTCTATAATTTCATTGATGGTTTCTTTGTAAGTCACCTGAGGATTACCCTGATTAACCGATAAATTATATTCACGTTTTAATCTGTCCAGTATGATATCCAGATGAAGTTCGCCCATACCAGTAATAAGTGTTTGTCCGGTATCTTTATCCTGTTTCACTTTAAAAGTGGGGTCTTCTTCTTCAAAACGGGTTAAAGCCTCACTAAGCATATCCTGATCCGCTTTTGTTTTGGGTTCAATAGCAACAGCTATTACTGAATCAGGAAAATCCATTCTGGTAAGCAGAATCGGATGATTATCTTCTGTAATCGTATCGCCGGTAAATGTAAATTTTGAACCTACTAAGGCAACAATATCACCTGCACGAACCATTTCTACATCACTTTTACGATTTGACTGCATTTGTAAAAGACGAGTTGCACGCTCTTTCTTCCCATTTGTCTGATTATAAAAGACTTCTCCTTTTTTTAACATACCACTGTACACTCGTATATAAACCAGTTTACCTGTAAATTTATCAATTTGAACTTTAAATGCCAGTGCAGCAAACTTTCCTTTTGGATCGGTTTTAAGGCTGATCATCTCATTTTTATTCCGATCAAATACTTCAGGATAAGCAAGATCCAAAGGAGAGGGTAAATAGTCATTAACGGCATCTAGAAGCAGCTGAACGCCAATATTTTTCAGAGATGATCCTGTTAAAACAGGAACAACCTTGTTTTCAATAACCCCTTTTCTCAAGGCATTCTTGATTAACAATGGATTAATATTATCTCCTTCGAGAAAAGCTAACATTAATTCATCATTAAATTCAGCAATTTTATCTATCAGTTGCTCTCTTGCAGTGTTAGCCAAATCCACCATACTTGCAGGAATGTCATCATAAGAATAGGATTTGCCCTGTGTCTTCTGATCAAAATAAACAGCTTTCATTTCGATTAAATCGATTACTCCGGACAGATTATCTTCTTTACCAATTGGTAGCTGAATACTGACTGCATTCGGAGTAAGACGGTTTTTTATCATTTCAAGTACATTTTCATAATCAGCACCCAATCGATCCATCTTGTTGATATATGCAATTCTGGGAACTGCATATTTATCTGCCTGATGCCAAACTGTTTCAGATTGAGGTTCAACACCACCAACGGCACAGAATATACCAACAGCTCCATCAAGCACCCTTAGCGCTCTTTCAACTTCAGCGGTAAAATCAACATGCCCTGGAGTATCAATGATATTAATTTGCTTTCCATTCCAAAAACAGGTAATGGTTGCAGATTGTATAGTAATACCTCTTTCCTTTTCTTGATCCATCCAGTCAGTGGTCGTATTACCATCATGAACTTCACCCATTTTATGGATCGTATCAGTATAAAATAAAATGCGTTCTGTAGTAGTCGTCTTTCCTGCATCAATATGTGCGATAATGCCAATATTTCGAATATCCGTTAATTCTGTCATGGTTCCTCAGCTGTTTTGTAATATGATATGACCACGGGCATCAAAGCCCGTGGTACATGAATTGTTATATCTTATTGTTTTATAGTACTTTATACTACCAGCGTAAATGAGCGAAAGCTTTATTTGCTTCAGCCATTTTATGAGTATCTTCTCTTTTTTTAACGCTGGTACCTTCTTTTTTATAAGCAGCCAGTAATTCAGCAGCAAGACATTCTCTCATATTCTTTTCTGAACGATTTCTTGATACACTGATTACCCAACGGAAAGCAATTGCTAATCCTGCTTTTTCAGTTACTTCAGTAGGAATCTGATAGTTAGAACCACCCACTCTTCTTGAAACAACTTTTACCAGTGGACGAATATTGTTCAGAGCTTCTGTGAATATTTCAAGTCCGTCTTTTTTAGTTTTTTCACTGATAATTTCCAGAGCACCATATACAATTTTTTCAGCAATACTTTTTTCGCCACGTTTCATCACACAGTTGATGAATTTACTTAAAAGTACACTTTTATATTTTGGATCTGGGAGTATTTCTCTTTTTATGGTTTTACCTTTTCTTGGCATGTAATCCTCCGTTATTTCTTAGGTCTTTTTGAACCGTATTTAGAACGGCTGTTAACGCGTTTATCGACACCGGCACAGTCAAGCGCACCACGAACGATATGATAGCGAACACCGGGTAAGTCTTTCACACGACCACCACGAACTAATACGATTGAGTGTTCCTGCAAGTTGTGACCTTCACCAGGAATATATGCGGTAATTTCGATGCCGTTTGTTAAACGAACACGGGCAATTTTACGAAGCGCAGAGTTAGGTTTTTTTGGAGATGATGTATAAACACGTGTACATACACCACGTCTTTGCGGACAAGCTGCAAGCGCTCTATTTTTTTTCTTCTTTTCGATTTTTGTGCGTCCTTTGCGGATCAACTGGTTTATTGTTGGCACAATTTCCTCCTTTTTGATGATTTGCCAATAGCAAAAGAGATCATTTACAACCAATATTTTTTTCAAATTACTTTAAGTCAAGTAATTTTTATTGGTTCTTAGTAATCCAATACATTATCTATGGATTCTTCTTGTTCATCCACTGTTTCGCCATGAGCAAACATCTGGATGATCTCTTTAATGGACTTGCCATTTTTAATCTCTTTCTGAACCATTTCATTATAGATTTTAGTACCTGTTCCGACAGGTATTCTGTGTCCAAGAATGATGCTTTCTTTTAAGCCTTCAAGGTAATCGAGCTTACCTTCTATCGCTGCCTCGGTTAGCACACGAGGGGTTTCCTGGAACGCTGCAGCTGACAGCCAGCTGTCTGTGAGTAATGATGCCTTGGTGATACCTAAGAGCATCTGTTCAAATTTTGCGACTTTTTCTTCGATTTCTAATACTTTTCCTTCACGGGTAATATCAATTGATTCAATACGTTTATTCTCTTTAAGAACAACCGTTTTGTCAACAACTTCACCTTCAAGGAAATTCGTATAGCCCGGATTAGTAATTCGAACTTTGTTAAACATTTGTCGGATAATGACAGAGACGTGTTTATCGTCAATCTTCACACCCTGTTTACGATAGACTTCCTGAACTTCGTTCAGAATCAGGAATTGAGCGGCTTTGATACCTTTCGCTTTAAGGATGTCGTGAGAATCTAAAGCACCGTCAGATAATGCATCACCACTTTCTACAATATCGCCCTGATGGACAATAATTCTCTTTCCAGGTGGAACGATATATTTTTCTTCCTCACCTGAATCAGCACTGACATAAATCACACGACCGGATTTGGTTAAGTCTCCGATAGTTACACGGCCAGAAATAAATGAAACCAATGCTTTGTCTTTTGGTTCACGTGCTTCAAATAAGTCCTGAACGCGTGGCAGACCACCGGTAATATCTCGCTGTTTAATCGTAATACGTGTTGATTTACCGAGAATATCGCCTACATTAACATGATCCCCTTCATTCACTTCCAGAATCAGACCTGTAGGTAAGAGTAATTTTTCATCTTTTTTACGGTCTGGACTGACTATCGCAATCTGAGGCTGGATACGACGATCCTTACTTTCAATGATTGTGATTTCACGCTGACCGGTCAGATCATTAAATTCTTCCTTATAAGTTAAATCTTTCTGGAAGTTTTCAAATTTAACGGTTCCGGCACTGGTTGTGATTAATGGGTTATTGTAGTTGTCCCAGCTGAAAAGTCGGGTATTTTTAGCAATTTTCTGTCCATCACGAACATCAATCTTTGCTGCGTATTCGACTTTATATTCTTCCTGAACAAGTGATGGATCTTTTTCATCAATGATTTGAATACGACCCAAGTGACTGACCGAGATATATTCTCCGGCTGTATTGATGACGTAATTCATACGATCGAATTTTACGATACCATCATAATTTGAGTTTGCTTCTGCACGCTCAATATCAGTACTTGCAGTACCACCGATATGGAAGGTTCTCAGTGTAAGCTGAGTACCTGGTTCACCGATACTCTGAGCAGCAATCACACCAACAGGTTCACCGATTTTCACCAGTTTGTTGTTACCCAGGTTTTTACCATAGCATTTCATGCAAAGACCTTTTTCTTCTTCACAGGTCAGAACGGATCTGATCTTAACGCCATAGATACCACGTTGCTGGATAATTGTTGCTTTTTCTTCATCAATGTACTCATTCATGTGTACAATGATTTTGTCTTCGCCGGTAATCGGATCTTTTACAAGGGGATCTCTTACATCTTCTGCAGCAAATCGGCCTTCAATACGATCTTTTAATGACTGTACTGTTTCTAGACCTTCTTTTAAAGGAGATACAACCAAACCTTCTATGGTTCCGCAATCTTCAGATGTAATAATCGCATTTTGGGCAACGTCAACCAAACGACGTGTCAGATAACCTGCATCCGCTGTTTTCAACGCAGTATCCGCAAGACCTTTACGTGCACCGTGAGTAGAGATAAAGTATTCCAAAACGGTCAATCCTTCCTTGAAGTTAGACTTAATTGGAGATTCAATAATTTCTGCCTCACCAGAGCTGGTTGATTTACTTGGCTTTGCCATCAGCCCACGCATCGCGCCAAGCTGTTTGATCTGATCCTTACCACCACGGGCACCAGATAAATACATCATGTAGATTGAGTTAAAACCATCACGGTCTTTCACCAAATCTTCCATCAATGCTTCTGTTACCTTTTCAGTAGCCATTTTCCATTTATCGATAATACGGGATGATCTTTCATTTTCGGTAATACCACCATTTTGGTAGATATCGTAAATTTCTTCAACCTGTTTTTCAGTTTCATCAATAATTTCCTGTTTTTTCTCAGGAACAATGATATCACTGAAACTAAAGGTAATACCGGCTTTTGTTGCATATTTAAAACCAATAGATTTTATATCATCAAGTAAGACGGCAGTTCTGGCCTGTCCCACTTTTTTATAACTTTGCATAGCCAGGTCATTCAGTTTGCCTTTATCAAATGTAACGTTCTGATAGCCCATTTCTTTAGGTAATATCGTATTAAAAATGACACGGCCTACAGTTGTAATGACCCAGGTTTTTTGTTTGGTATAGACATCTTCCGTTTTAATTCTAATCCAGGTATGTAAATCAAAAGAACGATCTTTGATTTCCTGACCTTTCTGACTACATCTTGATTCCTCAGTTTCATAAGCCATAACAACTTCTTCAGCTGATGAGAAATATCTTAATTTTGCAGAAGGGTCTGCTTCTTTTGTTTTGGTTGTTGTCAGATAAAAACAACCAAGTACGATGTCCTGACTCGCAGCCATCGCTAATTTACCATTGGCAGGTAAAAGCAGGTTTCTGGCTGAAAGCATCAGAGTACGGGCTTCCATTTGCGCTTCATAGGACAAAGGAACGTGAACCGCCATCTGGTCACCGTCAAAATCGGCATTGAAAGGGCTACATACCATTGGATGTAATTCTATTGCCTTACTTTCAGTTAATACCGGCATGAATGCCTGAATACCTAAACGGTGAAGGGTAGGCGCACGGTTGAGTAAAACAGGATAATCTTCAATCACTTCTTCAAGGACTTTCCAGATTTGTGGCTGTTTTTTCTCCACCATTTTCTTAGCTGATTTTGTTTTTTCGGTTTCACCGTATTTTTCAAGTTTTTCTATAATGAAAGGCTTAAACAGTTCGATCGCCATTTCTTTTGGTAATCCGCACTGATGGATTTTTAAATGCGGACCGACAGTGATAACTGAACGGCCGGAATAATCCACACGTTTACCTAAAAGGTTTTGTCTGAATCGACCTTGTTTACCTTTTAACTGGTCAGTCAGAGATTTGAGAGGACGATTTCCTCTTCCTTTTACAGGTCTGGTTTTACTTTGGTTATCAATCAAAGCATCTACTGCTTCCTGAAGCATTCTTTTTTCATTTCTGAGAATCACTTCAGGGGCATGGATTTCGATTAACTGTTTCAAGCGGTTGTTACGTGAAATCACACGACGGTATAAGTCGTTGAAATCTGCAGTTGCAAATCGTCCGCCTTCAAGGGCAACCAAAGGTCTGAGCGTTGGAGGTAAGACAGGCAACACTTCCAGCACCATCCATTCCGGGCGGTTGCCTGAGCGTACAAATGCTTCTACCACTTTCAGTTTACGGATAAGCTTTTGTTTTCTAAATACTGACGTTTCATTGGCAAGCGGAGCCTTTATTTTATCCACTTCATTTTCAAGATTGATGCTTTCAAGTAATTCTCTGATCGCTTCAGCACCCATTCTCGCTTTAAAGTTTGGACCTACTTTGTCAATAATTTCGTAATATTCATCGGTATCAATCAAATCCATTTTTTCGTAATCGCTCTCACCCGGATCAATCACTATGTATGATTCATAGTATAAAACACGTTCCAGCTTATTAACGGTTAAATCAAGCAATGTACCAATCTTAGAAGGTGCACTCTTAACAAACCAGATATGAGCGACAGGAACGGCTAATTCTATATGACCCATTCTGGAACGACGAACGCGGGAAGTCGTAACTTCAACTCCGCATCGGTCACACACAATGGTCTGAGCAGATCTTTTTTTATACTTACCACAGCTACATTCATAATCTTTTTCAGGTCCGAATATCTTTTCGCAGAAAAGACCATCTTTTTCAGGTTTTAATGTTCTGTAGTTTAAGGTTTCGGATTTAGTAACTTCCCCACGAGACCATGAACGAATCTTTTCAGGTGAAGCAATACGAATACGTACAGCATCGTAAGCTGTTGCAAATTTTGGCATTTTATTATCATTACTCATGGTGAAACCTCCTACATTATATCTTTGGATTGAACAAAATCAATATCAAAGCATAATGATTTTAATTCACTGATCAACACGTTAAATGATTCAGGAGTTCCTGGTTTTGGAACATTCTGTCCGGATGTAATCGCTTTGTAAGCACTAATACGTCCATCCACATCATCAGATTTCAGGGTTAGCATTTCTTCAAGCAGATGAGCAGCGCCATAAGCTTCCAAAGCCCAAACTTCCATTTCACCCAAACGTTGTCCACCGTGCTGTGCCTTACCGCCAAGTGGCTGTTGGGTAATCAGTGAGTATGGTCCGGTTGAACGGGCATGCATCTTGTCAGCTACCAGATGGTTCAGCTTCAACATATAAATGACACCGACAGTAACTCTTTCGTTGAATGGTTCACCCGTTTTTCCATCATACAAAACACGTTTTCCGTCTTCTGGTAAACCCGCTTGTCTTAATTCATAGGCAATATCTTCCGGTTTTGCACCGTCAAACACAGGTGTTTCAACATCAAAGCCAAGTGTACGGGCTGCCATACCCAGGTGAGTCTCCATAATCTGTCCGATATTCATACGAGATGGTACACCGAGCGTATTCAGAATGATATCAACCGGTTCACCGTTTTCAAGGAATGGCATATCTTCTATAGGGCATATCTTTGAAATGACACCTTTGTTACCGTGACGACCCGCCATTTTGTCACCTACCTGAATTTTACGTTTCTTGGCAATATATACTTTTACCATTTTACGAACGCCGTATGGTAATTCATCACCATGTTTTAAACGTTCACGTTTTTTCTTGTAGATGTTTTCGGTTTCTTCAGTTGCCTGTTTAACTTTCTGAACCACTTCATAGTAAATGGTTTGATTTTTGTTTGAATCTTCAACTAATTCAAAGTCAAGATTCAGTTTTTTAAAGTTTATTTTTTTCAAATCATCTTTAGTAATTTTTTTACCAGGGGTGATGAGCATTGTAGTAGATTTTTCTTCCATAATCGTCTTGGCAATCTCACCTTCAAGTAAAGCAGTCAGACGTTTTTTAAGGAATTCATCTACTTTACGGAGTCTCTCATCTCTCTCACGTTTAATTCGGGTAATATCATCTTTTTTCTCTTCTTCGAAGTCTTTCATATCTTCAAGTCTGGAGAATACTTTGACATCAATTACCACACCTTCCATACCTGGTTTTGCTTTTAATGAGGTATTGGTAAAGTCACCGGCACGGTCACCAAACAATGCTCTCATTAAGGTTTCTTCAGGAGAAGGATCAATTTCAACGCTCTTAGGCGTAATTTTTCCAACGATTATGTCGCCGGCTTTAAGCACTGAACCCACACGGATAATACCGGTTTTGTCCAGATTTCTGGCAGCAACCACTGGTACGTTAGGAATATCATAAGCAAGTTCTTCAGCACCATTTTTTGTGTTACGAACAAGTACTTCCTGAACTTCAATATAAATCGAAGTCAATATATCTTCACGAGCGACTTTTTCACTAAGAATAATCGCATCTTCGTAATTATATCCATACCATGGCATAAATGCAACCAGCATGTTTCTGCCGAGTGCCAGACGATCGTCATCAATACATGGACCATCTGTCAGAATATCGCCGGCTTTTACTTTTTGACCGATTTGGACAATTGGTCTCTGATTAAAACAAGTATCCTGATTAGAACGTAAGAATTTCTTCAGATAAATTCTGTTTTCATTTCTTAAATCAATATGGTCTTCAGAACTGCCTTCTCTTCTGATATCTATGTAAGAAGAAGTAATATGTTCAACAGTTCCATCATAAGGAGCAAGGACGCAAGCGCCTGAGTCTTTTGCGACTACTTTTTCCAAACCGGTTCCAACGACAGGAGCCTGTGGATTTAAAAGTGGTACAGCCTGACGTTGCATGTTAGATCCCATCAGTGCGCGGTTACCGTCATCATGTTCCAGGAAAGGAATGAGAGCAGCAGATACCGAGACGACCTGTTGAGGAGAGACGTCCATATACTGGATTTCTGTATTCTTAGCCTGAATGAACTCATCTTTCAGACGAGCAAGCACATATTCATCCATAATCATATTATTTTCATCAATACGGGCAGTCGCCTGACCAATGATGTATTTATCTTCATCAGCAGGATTCAGATAATGAACCTGATTGGTTACCTTGCCATTATCTACCTTGATGTAAGGAGTTTCCAGGAAACCAAACTGATTGATTTTGGAATATAATGAAGGAGATACGATCAAACCAATATTTGCACCTTCAGGGGTTTCTATCGGACAGATACGTCCATAGTGAGAAAAGTGAACGTCACGTACTTCAAATCCGGCTCTCTCACGGGTTAAACCACCAGGACCCAGAGCTGAAAATGCACGTTTATGTTTAATCGCTGAAAGCGGATTGGTTTGTTCCATGAACTGGGATAACTGACCTGTTAAGAAGAAAGCATTGACTACGCTGATCAACGCATTACAGTTAATCAAATCATGTACACTTGGTTCTTCCTGATGATTTGTCAGATTCATACGTTCAGAAGCAATACGTGCGACACGGGCAAGTCCGGTAATATATTGTTCTTCAAGTAATTCACCAACGGTTCTGACTCTTCTGTTTTCAAGATGGTCGATATCATCAACGTTTTCTTCACCGGCAAAGATATTAATTAAAGTATTGATGAGGGCATGAATATCTGCTTCAGTCAAAATACTGATTGAATGATCAACTTCAATACCCAAGCGCTGATTGAGTTTATAACGTCCAACCTCACCAAGACTGTAGCGTTTTTCATCGAAGATTAGTTTTTGGAAGTACAATAAAGCACCTTCATCTGTCACATCTTCATTAGGACGCATGATACTGTAGATTTTTCTGGCAGCGTCAATCTGGTTACTGGTAGCGTCTTTAGCCAGTGTATTTTCGATAATTTTTCTCCATGGATCATTTGGAATTGGAATCACATTGATTTTATTTATTTTTGCATCCAGGAATTCATTAACCAGTTCAGCAGTGATTTCATAACCAGCTTCGGCAAGGATATTTCCGTTTTTAGGATCAATGATATCGTCATAAAGGTAACGGCCTTTAGCTTCAGCAGTTTCTATACTTTCAGATTTATAAAATTTATTTCTAATCTGTGAATTATCAGATAAGCCCAAACATCTTAGTAAGACAGATACAGGGAATTTTCTTTTTTTATCTATATAGACATACATGGTTTCATGAGTATCAATAGAGAACTCTAACCAGGAGCCTTTGAAAGGTATAATTTTAGCGGAATAGGTTGCT
Source organism: Candidatus Cloacimonadota bacterium (assembly GCA_029564175.1). Classification (GTDB taxonomy): domain Bacteria; phylum Cloacimonadota; class Cloacimonadia; order Cloacimonadales; family WRIO01; genus JAGOCT01. The sequence goes on along the minus strand of JAKQQL010000360.1, from coordinate 6,874 downwards.
TTACCGGCAGGTGGTCTTTCTTCAGTAAAGAAAACACCAGGAGAACGGTGTAGCTGCGAAATGATAACACGTTCAGCACCATTGATAATAAAAGTACCCTGAGGTGTAATTAAAGGGATATTTCCTAAATAAACTTCCTGCTCAATAATGTCTTTTACATGTTTTTCTTTCGTTTGTTTAAAAACTTCCTCGTCATAGCAAACAAGTCTCATCTTTGCTTTAACGGGAGCTTCATAAGATAAATTTCTTTCCACGCATTCATCAGTATCATATTTTTCTTTAAGAATCATGTATTCGATGAATTCCAACCGATACAAACCTTTTGCATCGCTGATGGGGAATGTTTGTTCAAAAACGGCCTGCATACCAGATTTTTTACGTTCAGCAGGATACACGGTCGCTTGTAAAAATTCATTATAAGAGTCAATCTGAGCGGCAATTAAGTTAGGCACTTCCACTTTTGGAATACCTAATTGCTCAAATTTCTTCGTAATGCGGGAATAACTTTTGATATTTTTCAAAAGCATCTCCTTTTCAGCAAAATAAAATAGGTTAAAAATTTTGGGTTATTTTTAGAAGTTAAAAAGACAGAAAACATTGTCGATTATATATGAGATAAAGGGAACGACAGATGTCGCTCCCTTGCATTTAGATTTTTAATTTACTTAATTTCAACAGTAGCACCGACTTCTTCTAATTTTGCTTTAGCAGCATCGGCTTCTTTTTTCTCTACGTTTTCAAGAATAGCTTTTGGTGTGTTGTCAACTAAATCTTTCGCTTCTTTAAGACCTAAAGCTGGTACTAATTCACGAACAACTTTAATAACGTTGATTTTTTTCTCGCCAGCGTTGGTAAGAACAACGTTAAATTCAGTTTTTTCTTCAGCAGCAGCAGCAGCAGGAGCAGCGCCAGCAGCAGCAACAGCTACAGGAGCAGCAGCAGTTACACCAAATATTTCTTCTAATTCTTTAACTAATTCTGAAAGTTCTAATACAGTCATTTCTTTCAGGAGATCAATAATTTGTTGTTTTTTATCAGACATTTTTCCTCCAATTGGATATATAATTTAGTTTGCTTTGCTTTTCGCAATTTCGTCCACAGCGTAGACAAATTTTCTAATGACACCTTGAAGCACACCAACAAAACCGCTGATAGGTGCATTAAATCCTGCAAGAATTTTACCAAGCAATTCTTCACGGGATGGTAAGTTTGCTAATTGATTTAATTGAGCGGTACTAAAGAGTTCGCCCCCAACAAAACCGGCTTTAAATGCAAGGAGATGTTTCATATCCTTTTCAAGCTCAGTTTCTACGAATTTTTTGATAACTCGTGCAGGAGCAACTTCATCTTTTTTAGATACGGCTACTGCAGTCGGTCCGTTAAGGTGTGAATCCAGGGCACTGATACCCAGATCTTTTAAGGCAATGTGAATTAAAGTGTTTTTTGCAACGAAATAATCCACTTTTTCTTCTCTGAATCTGCCTCTTAACAGACTATCCTGTTCTACGTTAATTCCTTTGTAGTCCACCAGTACAATCGCGCGTGCATCGCTTAATCGTTCTTTTAATTCTTCGACCTTGTTTACTTTGTAGTCTTTTGCCATGATTACCCTCCTACTTCTTCGCCTCAAGCGTTACTGCGTTAACATTCAGCTTGATTCCTGGGTTCATAGTCGTTGTAATGGTTATAGATTTGATAAATTGACCTTTTAATGCAGCAGGACGATCTTTCACGATAGCATTCACTAAAGCGAGAATGTTGACTTTTAAGTCAGGAGCCTGAAAAGAAACTTTACCACAAGGGATATGTAAGTTAGCAAACTTATCAACCTTGTAGGTTACTTTTCCGCCCTTAGCGTCTTTTACTGCATTGGCAATATCCATTGTAACGGTGCCTACTTTTGGGTTAGGCATCAGGTTACGGGGACCTAAAACACGACCAATACGTCCGATTTTACCCATCAGGTTTGGAGTAGCAATCACCATGTCAAAGTCAAACCAACCACCAGAGATTTTTTCAATGAGGTCGTCCACTCCAACAAAATCTGCACCCGCATTTCTTGCTTCATCGGCTTTATCACCTTCAGCAAATACTAAAACTCGTACTGTTTTACCAGTACCTTTTGGTAAAACGAGTGAGCTGCGAATTTGTTGATCAGCCTTACGGGGATCAACACCTAAATTCATATGCAACTCTACTGTTTCATCGAATTTGGCTGTTGGTAAACTTTTGAGTAATTCAAGAGCTTTATCCAGCTCATAGTACTCTAAGTGATTTACCATTTCCAGCGCTTTTTTGTACCGTTTACTTCTAACCATTTACACTCCTTTGAATACAATCTCCTGCAAGTTGAGGCACTTAGTCAGTGATAGTGACACCCATACTTCTTGCAGTTCCGGCGATAGTACTCATAGCGGACTCTAAGGAAAAACAATTCATATCTTGTATTTTTAATTCTGCTATTTTCTTGACCTGAGCTTTTGTGAGGCTTCCGACTTTGTTCTTGTTTGGTTCACCTGAACCTTTTGCCAAGCCTGCTTCTTTACGGATTAATACCGCAGCCGGTGGTGTTTTGATTTCAAAGGTGAAGGTTTTTTTCTTAGTTACATAGATCAATACAGGAAAGATCATTCCCGGACTATCTGCTGTTTTGTCATTGAATTCTTTACAGAATTGAGGGATGTTAACGCCTGCCTGACCTAATGCAGGTCCAACAGGAGGTGCCGGAGTTGCTTTACCGGCAGGTAATTGTAATTTAATTACTGCGACGGCGTCTTTTGGTTTAGCCATTTTTTTTTCCTCTATCTAATTTATATTATTTCTACCTGATCCATATTTACTTCGACAGGGGTAACCCGTCCAAATACGGTAACTTTAACAACTAATTTACTGGATTCCTGACTAATCTTATCGACGATCCCTTCAAAATCTGTAAAAGGACCAGCGATAATTTTAATCTTATCACCAGGCAGATAACTATATGTTTTGCCATCGGATTTGTCACGTTGAGACACACCTTTGATGCGGTCAACTTCATCCTGAGAAAGCGGAATTGCTTTCCCATTGGCTCCCAGAAAGTGGGTAACACCGGAAATGCTGGTAATAAATGTACGCAGTCTCAGATTTAAATCTGCCTGTATAATGATATAGCTGTAGAAAACCTTACGTTCTCTTTCTACCTTCTTGCCTTCTCGAATATGATAACTTTTCTGAGTCGGTACCAGAATTTCTCCCAGATACTTCTCCAGTTCATTACCGCGTACGCCATTCTCTATCGCATCTTTGACGCGGGATTCCTGCCCGGTGTATGTATGCAAAACATAATATTTCATGTATAACTCTTAAATAAATACGTTTATTATTTGTCCGAAGACAACATCTATTAAAAACAAAAACAGAGAAACGATAACTGACATGACAATCACGACTGTTGTCCCTTCTTTGATGTCATCCTTGTTTGGCCAGGAGACATATTTCATTTCTCTCATCACTTCTTTAAAAAATTTTTGAATCTTTTTCATTTGCTTTTCCATTCAGTTTAAATTAAGGAAAAGCCAGCAGTTTTTCAACTGCTGACTAAGATTATTTATGGCAGGACAGGCAGGACTCGAACCCGCAACTTTCGGTTTTGGAGACCGATGCTCTACCAATTGAACTACTATCCTGCGGCATTAACTATCGGGTTTGTTTGTGTGCTGTATGTTTTCTACAGCTTGGACAGAATTTTTTGAATTCAACTCTGTTTGGATGTTTTCTCTTATTTTTAGTAGTGGTGTAATTTCTATTCTTACACTCTTCGCAAGCCAGGATGATGATATCTCTCATTGATCTGTCCTATTCCTTATGCAATCACTTCACCAACAACGCCGGCACCGATGGTACGTCCACCTTCACGGATAGCGAAGCGGAGACCTTGTTCCATAGCGATTGGAGTGATTAATTCGCCACTGATGGTAATATTATCACCAGGCATAATCATTTCAACACCTTCTGGCAGGTTTAAGGTTCCGGTAACGTCAGTTGTACGGAAGTAGAACTGAGGACGGTAACCGTTGAAGAATGGTTTATGACGTCCACCTTCAGCTGCTGTCAGGATATAAGTTTCACCTTTGAATTTGGTATGAGGGGTAATTGATTTTGGTTTTGCAAGTACCATACCGCGTTCAATATCATTCTTACCAATACCACGAAGTAACACACCAATGTTGTCACCTGCTTCTGCCTGATCCATGACTTTACGGAACATTTCAATACCAGTACATACAGTTTCAACTGTTTCTTTGATACCAATACGTTCAACTTTATCGTTCAGTTTCAGAATACCGCGTTCAACACGACCAGTAGCCACTGTACCACGGCCAGGAATTGAGAACACGTCTTCCACAGGCATTAAGAACGCTTTATCTTTGTCACGTTCTGGAAGTGGAATATATGTATCTACCTGATCCATTAATGCCTGGATCTGAGCTTCACCTTCTGGATCGCCATTCAAACCTTTTAAAGCAGAACCTTTAATCACAGGAATATCATCTCCTGGGAAACCGTATTTGCTTAAAAGTTCGCGAACTTCAAGTTCAACTAATTCTAACAATTCAGGATCATCCACTAAGTCACATTTATTTAAAAATACAACCATCGCTGGCACACCAACCTGTTTAGCAAGCAGGATGTGTTCACGAGTCTGAGGCATTGGACCGTCAGCTGCGGATACAACAAGGATTGCACCGTCCATCTGAGCAGCACCCGTGATCATGTTTTTTACATAGTCAGCATGGCCTGGACAGTCAACATGTGCATAGTGACGAGATTCTGTCTGGTATTCAACATGTGCTGTTGCAATGGTGATACCTCTTTCTTTTTCTTCAGGAGCATTATCAATACTATCAAAAGAACGGAATGAACCGCCACCTTTTTTTGATAAATAAAGAGTGATAGCTGCTGTTAAGGTAGTCTTACCATGATCTACGTGACCGATAGTTCCTACGTTTACGTGTGGTTTTGTTCTTACAAATTTTTCCTTAGCCATTTTTCCTCCAGGCTTAATTACTCATTTAATGAATCTTAAAAAAGAAAAATGGAGCTTATAACCGGACTTGAACCGGTGACCTCTTCCTTACCAAGGAAGTGCTCTACCGACTGAGCTATATAAGCAATCCGCTTTTTTTAAATTAAAATGGAGCGGGAAACGGGGTTCGAACCCGCGACCCTCAGCTTGGAAGGCTGATGCTCTAGCCAACTGAGCTACTCCCGCTTGGCAAATAAGAAAAGCAGACCTAAGTCTTGCTTTCTCGTAAAAAATATGGTGGAGAGAGGAGGATTTGAACCTCCGAAAGCTTCGCTGACAGATTTACAGTCTGTTCCCTTTGACCACTCGGGAATCTCTCCATTTATGGAGCCAATGAAGGGAATCGAACCCCCAACCTAGTGATTACAAATCACTTGCTCTACCATTGAGCTACATTGGCTAACTATTGATTACCAACTTAAAACCTTTACTTTTTTTGTCAAGGTTTTTTTGATATTTTTTTTATCGCTTATCCTTGCACGGCTATGTATTTTTCATTGATCAGACTAACTTTAAGCATCATTTCGAATCCTTGTTTTTTTGTCAATACATTTTTATCGTTTGAGTTTTTTTACTCTTTTATTGATTTCTTATCTTATTATTTTTCATATAGTTTTATCACTGCTTTATTTTTTGAATTTTATAATCTTTGCGTTTATTTTTTAGAGAATATAATCCCTGTTTGAGTGCCTGCTATTCAATAAACGTGTCAATTTCGTACTTCTAAATCTACACTTTTTTTCAATTTTGATAAAGAATAAATCTCAAAAATTCGCTTTCTGTACGTCTAAATCTGTAATTAACATCATCTGGATTATCAATAAATGATTCATTTTTTGTAGGAATTTGCGAAATGAAATACCGTAAATCCGCTTAGGTTACCTGTTTGAAACACAGATCGAGGTAATTTTGTTACTACAGAATTTGCTTGTTACACAGATTTTTCTTTGCGTACTTTGCGTACTTTGCGAGAATTGAAATCTGTTTGAAACAATGTAAACTTTATTCGGCAGCACCTACGGCGCTTGATTCATTTATCATTATATACCAGACGCTTCCGCATCTGGGGCTCAGTCATTTCTACGGAATTCTTGTTTTTGCACAAGCTCTGAAAAGGTGATAGGATTAAAGAAGATCAAATGATTGTAGATTTCTTGATGCAAGAAGTCCTAAAGGAGATTGTTCTTTGCTACACTTCGTTCTGCTCAGCACTTCGCGATTGCGCTGACGCTCAGAATGACAGGTATTTGGTACTTATCTGTTTGTCAGAAAATGTAGATTACCGTTAGCATACGATATATCAAACCTCCTAAGTAGTTACAAATCATTTAATCTTTGAATATCCGTTTTTATACAAAATGTCATCTTTTTTTGAATATTCTTCATATTTATTCTGATTTATTGACGCTATTATCTTTGTTAATCCTTTCTTTTCTCACTATTTTTCAACAGGTTATGTACTGTCTCATTTTTCTGTGTAAATTGCTTGACATATATACCTGAAATTGATTTGCTGAAATGCTAACCTAAAATTTATCATGACTTAACATAAAGATCTATAATAGAAAAAACAAAAAGTACGGAGGAAAAAAATGAAAAAGATAATCATATTCATAATGATTACTCTCATGTTTATTACACTGTTTTCTGAAACTATTACTGAAGGATTTAATTCAACTGGATGGGGAAGCTCTTATGGTAACTACACTGTTAATGGTTGGTCACTTGTAAATGTCTATAGAGAAACTAGCAATAAATACGAAGGTGTTGCTGCAATTAGATTTAACACTAGTGGTAGTGTTCGATCTA
>JAKQQL010000317.1:0-4054 GCA_029564175.1 Candidatus Cloacimonadota bacterium | reverse complement strand
ACACCCTTTTTAACTAATTCTTGAGTAAATTCGTTTTGATTTTGTTCTATTTGACTCTGTCTACCTTTTACTTGTAACGTTTTTTTAGGATCTTGAAGTGGGAAATTATCATATCCAATACCAAGTTCACTTGGTTTTGACATCTTAATTTCAACAACCGGTTCATCATCTTCTTCTTCGTCATCAACTTCATTTTCAGATGATTTATTTGAAAAAATGCTATCAATTAATTTTTTTGGCTTAAAAAGATCAGCAGGAATAGATTTATTTTTTAAATCTTTCCTTGGAGGTTTAATTTTATTACTATCAGTATTAGTTACTTCATAATTCGATTTTGATTCTTCAATTTTAGCATTTGATTTATTAACAGCTCGTTCATGCTCTCTTTGTTCTCTAGTTTCTGAAGTAACATCAATTTTTGCGTTTTTGTTCAAAGGATTTTCTGATTGCATGTGTTGTGCAAATTCTTGAGAAATCTTTTTAGCGTGTTTACCTGTAGGAGCATCATGTAGTTCGACTTCAACTTTAGGTTTTATTGTTAAAGTTCCATCATTAGCATATTTTATATCAAAATCTTTTCCAAATTTTGTAATTGGAACTTTACTTGAACCAAACATTCCAAAACCGCCACCACCTTGATCTTCAAGTTCAATTCCGTAAGCTTCAGCATAAACTTTTGCAACACCTGGACCAAGACTTCTTCCAACTTCCATCATTATCGATCGTCTAAGTTCATTATACACAGGATCAAGTACTGTGTCTTCATTCTTTTTAAGTCTTTCAGCTATTGTATCAGAATTCAATCCAAAATATTCAAGCCATGTGCCAACATCAACTTTTCCTTCAGCCACAGCTTGCGCAAGCATCTGTTTGTGTTGTGTATCATCTGTTAAATTTAATCTATTCCACCTTACTTTTGGATACAAATAAATTTCTTTAGGACGACCTTTTTTCAAAGTGCCTGGTTGATACTCAACAAAACCCATATTCCTAGCAATAGGTTGGAAAAGATTTTTTTCTATATATGCTTCAAGAACTTCTCTAAATACAGCATATCTTTGATTCATGACTTCTAATACAGTTTGACCTGCAGCAAATTTTCCATCACCTAAAAGAACATTTTTACTCATCATTAAACCAATAAGTAAATCTTCTGTGATCCATTCTCTTTCAGTTGCGAGCTGCATTAAACCACTACTAGTACCAATAAGCTCCCAATGTAACTCATAGTTAGTAATGATCGCACTATCTGGATTTAACATTGCATCTTCAACTTGATTTCTAATTTCATTTACATCAGCCCGACTAGCAAGTTCAGCCCAGATAAGATGTTTTGGTGTTAAATGCCTTGTTGCAATAGCATCTTGCGATTGACGTAATCTATCTTTATATACAAGAGTTTTGAAATTTCTTTCAATAATTGATGTGCCCCAATCAACATAATCAGCTAATTTTCTAGCTAAATGTGCTGCATGAGAACCATCTTCAGGATTTGTTGATAATGGAATTTCTTTTCCTATCATCACATATTCAATCACATCATCAGAAAGTGTTTGATATAAAGATCCAGTTTTTTCATCATGTGGTCCTGCATGAACAACACTTCTTAATCTATCATCAGGCACTAAACTAATGTTCATTGCATTAGTTAAACCAAGCTTTTCAACTCGTACATAATTAGGATCAAGACATGTTAGTCTTTGCCATCTTGTTCCATCAGGACTCATTTGAGCCCAGGGAAAAACATTTCCAATTTTGTAATATTCGACGCCAAACATCAACAACTTATTAAACAAATCAATGCCTGTATTACCAATCATCTCAACATAATGTTCAAGAACTTTATTTGCCTTCTTTTTGTTAATTGACGGCGGCAAATCTAACCGTATTTTCGATAATGGTAATTCAGAATGTAAATCAACAGCAGTCGCAACAAGTGCGTCATATTTGTAAAAGTAATTACACCAACTATTAATTTCAATTCTATCTTTTGGTAATATTAGTGATGATGGTTCAAAATCTGGATGATAAAATGTCGGAATGGCTTGTCTAATATCAGCTGCTGTTGATGTTGATGAATAACCAGCTGAAGCTGTTTTAGCAAAGTGATTTACAATTTTCATTGACTTTGTATTATGTTTTCGAACAGGTCCCCGGTATTGTTCAGTCTGAATATTTTGCTGAGTTTCTTTTATAGCATTATTACGAACCACACCTGTTTTGTTCATACCGGCATTTTCAGCTGATTTGACAAACTTAACAGTTGGAATTTTTCTTTTAATCTTATTCATATTATGTTACCCTTACATTCCGGAATCAACAGTTGAATTTAAATCAACTATTTTATTCAAGCCTATTTGATCATTAAGCTGTTCTAGCTGATTAACGATTTTTTCTTCTAACTTTTCCTTTTTATCATCAACATCACTTTTTAAACCTTTCACTTCTTTCATAATATCAGAAAGATCTACATCATTTTCAAAATCTTGCTCATCTTGATCTTCATCAGAATCAGAATTTTCACTGGAATCAGCATCATCAGAACCAGAATCATCAGAAGATTCGTCTGTTGCAGCTTTAGTGTCAACATCATCTTTGTTTGACTGTTCTATTTCATTAAGTTCTTTTTCAATTGCTGCTAATTCTTCAGGAGTTTCAGCTTCATCAATTCTTTTAGAAATCTCATCTATTTTATCTTCAGCTTGTGCCTTTTTAGATAGCGCTTTACTTTCGCTGCTTATGAGATCGTCTAGCCAATTTGGCATTTGATTGTCTCGCATTATATGTCTCCTCTTTAAGTTTCTGTATTCGTTGAGCAATAATCAAACCATGTATCTGAATACTGCAATCGACATTCAGCAGATTTAACTCATTTTGCAGTTTATCAACTGAGCCTACAATATCTGCAATTGTCTGCTGTATCGAATTTTTTCTATAACTTATTTCATTTGGCAACTCACTAGCAAATTTACTTATAGAATTTAATTGTTCATAAAACTCAACTGCAGATTGTTGTATCGAACCACTTATGTCGGTTGATTCTTTCCGCAAATCTTGATATTTTTTTACTTCGTCTTTAACATTCATCTATGAATACCCATTCTTCGAGCCATCAATATTCTTTCTAATTGAGCTCCTGTCATTTTGTATCCGCCACGACCAGATGCATATCGTCCCATTAGAGAATTCATATTCACAGTTGCCATCGAAGTACCATTAGTTGCAGCAGTACTAACTGACGCTCTAGCCATTTGTGCTGGCGACGAGTTTGTTTCACCTTCTATTGCTATCATACATGCATTCGCTAAAACGTCAGCTAAGTCATCAGTTGTAACATCACCTGATTTAGGTGCTTCAACTATAAATTCTTTTTTGCCGACCTTTTTCTCTTGTAAATAAATCAATTCTTTTATACCTTGTTCATTCCACAAAAGAGATAACCTCTTATCATATATAATAGACCGCAAATTTTTATAAATTTTCATATTGTATGCTCTAGAAAAATGAGTCTTTATTGCATTAATTCCAGCTTTAACGAATTTTTGTATTGATGCAGCTGACTCAAATTGGTCATACACGATTTGTTCAATACGAAATCTTTTTGCTAAATCCATTACATAATTATCTATAACTTCAATATCAATAAAATCATAATCTGCAAATTCAGGATCATCAACAGACCATGATTGCCACCTGTCAACAACTACAATTAATCTTCCTGAACTATCTCTTTCGCAATGAACCATTGCTAAAGAATATCCATTATTATTTGTTGCAGGGTCCATTGCAATATAATAACGAAATTTTCCAGTTGCATACGGTGTTTCACTTCTATAAATTGGTATTTTCTTAAGTTCACCATTTTCATCATAAGTTTCATCAACTCTAACAACATCAAGGCACTCTTTAATTTTTTCAGGAAATTTAAAGAATCCTGATACGGTAGTTGAAAATTGAGCACCATATTCTGTCCAGAATGATTCTGGATTTTTATTATATCTACTTTTCAGAAAATCAAATTCAATTCTTGGGTTCATTTCCCAAGTTGGTAACT
>JAKQQL010000276.1:0-1055 GCA_029564175.1 Candidatus Cloacimonadota bacterium | reverse complement strand
AATACGGCTATAGTTATAATCGGCTTTTGTAGACGAACCGCTCTTACAGGATAAAAAAAATAAAACAATTATGGAGGCAAATATTCTCATATATGTTCCCAATAAAAATCTACCCAATCGCCGGATCCTATGATTTCTCCTGCAGTAATTTCATCCAGATTTTTCCTTGAAACAAGAACATATACATCGATTATTACATTTTTGAATATTTCTTTGATTTTTCTTACAGTTTCACCGGAATCATAAATATCGTCGCAGAGAAGATACCTTCCTGATTCGAGCTCGGGAACATCTCCGATAATAAAGTCTCCGCGTGATTTACCCCTATAACTTGATATTTCGACATATTTGATGGGCAGAGACAGATTACGGCTCATAAAGTATGAGAGAAAAAAACCTCCCTTAAGAGGGCAGATTATTCCATCATAATGAATTCCTTTTGCTTCTGCGGTTGAAAGCAGTTTATGACAAAGTTCAGCATATTTGTCGTGAGATATGAAATAATTACTCATACCTTTTTGTTTTTTAATGTGCCTTTTTTTTCAAGGAAAATATAAACTGTTTTTTAATTTTGTTTGACTTAATATTCTTAAATTATTCTTTAATAATCAAGAGTTCTTTATGCCGATAAAATTTGTTAAATCACTTAATTATGCAGTTGAAGGAATTTTGCATGCAGCTAAAACGCAAAGACATGTCAGGATTCATTTTCTTGTAATAATTATTTTACTCATTGTTTGCTTCGTTCTTGGCGTTCAAAAAAATGATTTTATTATTGTATCTTTGATTGCAGCACTTGTTATCATTTCGGAAATATTCAATTCTGCGGTTGAAACCCTTGTTGATATGGTATCACCGAGAAAAAATGAAATGGCAAGAGTTACTAAAGATATGGCTGCTGGAGCTGTTCTGATTTCAGCAGGTACTGCAATCATAGCTGCATTCTATATTCTCATTCCTTATCTTGAATCATTTTATATGAACGGATTCAAGATTATCAAACACGAAAACGGCGATATCGCGCTTTCTGCAATGATGATAGTAACACTTTCCGT
>JAKQQL010000274.1:0-1075 GCA_029564175.1 Candidatus Cloacimonadota bacterium | reverse complement strand
TGAAGTTAAACCTGACGGGAAAAGACTTAAAACAGACGAAGATGAATATAAGGGCTCTTACTGGAAAAGCGCATATCATTCACTTGAAACAGCCTATTATCTTTATCTGTATGGAAATCTATATTTTCATAAAAAGGATGTATCTCTTTTCTACAACATCGAAAAATCTTCTAAGAATCGGGAATTTCCGATGAACCCTGTTGAGGAAATTCAGAATCTAATCATTTCAAAAGTCGAACTCAATGGAAAAGATTATACTGATTTTGATTCTAAAAAACGAATTCTCAGAGTACCTGCAAACACAGAAGGTGAATTCAAGGTAACTTATTCCATGATAAAATAAGACAAACTTATCATAGAAAGACAGAGACTGCTTCTGTCTTCAAAAATAAAAAAAACGGGCTTAACAATGCCCGTTTTTTTATTCAGATATTTTCTTTTTTACAAATCTTCCGGATTCAGTAAGAAGCGAATTATTCCACTTTCCTGAAGGCTTTGCATTAGCCTTCAAAGCGGATGCTGATTCCATTTTATTAAACAATGACCAGTTGCACCAGCTAAGCTTGTGTTTATCCATAAAATCAAGCCATATCAGACTTTCTTCAATGTCAACAAAACCGTCGCCGTTATTTTCACAAGTACCCCATTCAGAAACAAAAATTGGAAGACCTTTTGAGATAGCAGCTTCAGCTCTGTCTCTAAATGTTTTTTTGTGAGTCGCCGCATAGAAATGAAGGGCATATGCAACATTCTTTCCGTTTTTAACTGGAAACTCCGCAGCAATATCCACATCCTGCGACCATGATGTAGTTCCGACAATTATGACATTGTCTGATCCGTTGGCGCGTATCGTTTCAATGACAGATTCGGAATATTTTCTTACATCCAGCCATTGATCATTTATAGGTTCATTAAATATTTCAAAAATAATATTAGGATACTGCCCGTATCCGGCAGCCATTTCAGCGAAAAATTTCTTAGCTTCTTCCGTATGGCTTATCGCATCATGATCATGCCAGTCAATGATTACATAAATGCCTTTTTCAATTGCCGCATCCAGAACTATTTTAAGCTC
>JAKQQL010000272.1:0-2140 GCA_029564175.1 Candidatus Cloacimonadota bacterium | reverse complement strand
AGTTACTGTCGCAGGGTCTATTTATGATGATTCTAAAAAGGCTTCGGCACTCAGCGATATTGCTTCGGAACTGGCTAAAGCTGGACAGACACAACAAGCTTTGCAGATTTTTGATAAAGCCTTTAGTGTCGCCGGGTCTATTTCTTTTGATTTTCTTAAGGCTGACACACTCAAAGATATTGCTGTAGAACTGGCTAAAGCGGGACAGTTTGATGACGCACTTAATGTCGCCGGGTCTATTTGTACTGATTTTTATAAGGATTGGGCATTCAGAGATATTGCTTCTGAACTGGCTAAAGCGGGACAGTTTGATGACGCACTTAATGTCGCCGGGTTTATTTCTGATAATGATGATAGGGATGGCACACTCAACGTTATTGCCGTAGAACTGGCTGAAGCTGGACAGTTTGATAAAGCATTTGATGTCGCCATGTCTATTTATGATGATTCTTATAAGGCTTATGCACTCAGCGAGATTGCTTCGGCACTCAGAGATATTGCTTCGGAACTGGCTAAAGCAGGACAGTTTGATAAAGCACTTACTGTCGCCGGGTCTATTTCCGATGATTCTGATAAGGCTGAAGCACTCAAAGATATTGCTGTAGAACTGGCTAAAGCAGGACAGTTTGATAAAGCAGTTACTGTCGCCGGGTCTATTTGTACTGATTTTTATAAGGATTTGGCATTCAGAGATATTGCTGTAGAACTGGCTAAAGCGGGACAGTTTGATGACGCACTTAATGTCGCCATGTCTATTTATGATAATGATGATAGGGATGACACACTCAGATATATTGCTTCGGAACTGGCTAAAACAGGACAGTTTGATGACGCACTTAATGTTGCCGGGTCTATTTGTACTGATTTTTATAAGGATTGGGCATTCAGAGATATTGCTTCTGAACTGGCTAAAGCAGGACAGTTTGATAAAGCAGTTAATTTGTTAAATAAGAAAATCGACCCATACTATACCGCTTATATACTAATATCTATCCATCAAGGATATATAGAATCTAACAAGAAAATAGATGATAATTGCAAAGGATTGCTGGAAGATATTTTGGAGAGTTACCATAAAAATTGAGTCGACAAACATCCCAAAAATTGATAAAATAAAATAAAAAGAAGACGCATTGAAACTATCAGATGAACTAGGAGTGAAAAAAGCATATGAACAGCTAGGTATTCGGTATTATACAATATCCTGCAGGAGAAAGAACCATAAAAAAGGAAGTTCTCGCTGCATGGCATGCAAGAAAACAAGAAGAAATAACATAACATATTTAGTGAAAGAAAGCCAAAGAATCCGCATACCATAGAACATGTTGAAAAGCTAAATTCTCATCCACACATACAATTATGCATCGATGGACAAGAAAAATAAAGACTGCTGAAAATACACAAAAAAATGCTATAATAAACACTGAAAGAAGAAATAAAAGACATTAGAATGAACAAAGAACTTTCAATAAAACCTACTGAAACATAAGTATTGATGAATAGGAATATAAAATTTAAAATTATTGATACTGACAAATTGAGAAAAGTAATCGCAGAGATAATATAAAGGCGGTGAGCTTATGCGTGAATTTGAATGGATGAACGGTGCAGGTATTTCAACATTATACTATGAAAAAGATTTTGAAATGAAAAAAGAAAAAATTAAAAAAGAAATAAAAGATATTCTGAAAGAAAAATCAGAACTTTCGATTGAGTTAGAAAAAGAAGATGGAACAACGGAATATATAGTTGAACTTGGCGTATTAAACGAAAAATATAAATATTTATTGGAAGAATAAAAAGAATAACAAACAGAGAGAGCTTAACGGCTCTCTTTTTTATACCGATTATTATCAGCAATGCTTGAAACATCTTACACAAGATGGCTAACAGTAGTTCCTGTAAGCGGTTAATCAGTACAGCATTATGTGACAGACAATGAGTTTTTATCAATAGTAATTTGCTTTGCTAATAAAAAACCATCTATTGATAAAATTCCGTCGATAGATGGTTTTATTTTTTTAAGCTCTAAAGCTTCTTATAGTATCATAGTTTAATTTGACATAGTTTAACTCTTCTATTTGAGTTATAGTTATTCACAATTTACAATAGTCTATGATATAATTAAGTTAAGATCAGT
>JAKQQL010000261.1:0-1009 GCA_029564175.1 Candidatus Cloacimonadota bacterium | reverse complement strand
TACTTCTTTTGCTCTCTGTCGCGATTGCTATAAATGTGTTCGGGAATGTACCGTAAAAGCTATCAAGATTGAAAATGGTCAGGCATCAATCATCAAGGAAATCTGTATTCATTGCGGGCATTGTGTGGATGTCTGTCCTGTTTCAGCCAAAAAGATCAGAAATGATGTCCCCAAATTACTTCAAATGATAGATAATAAGGAAAAATTGGTTGTGTCTCTGGCTCCATCATGGGTCAGTGAATTTCCTGAAATATCTGAAGATAAGATGATAGAATCATTTAGAATGATGGGTTTTCAATATGTATCAGAAACAGCAGTAGGGGCAGATATCTTGAATGCTTTGTTGAGAGATTATCTGCCAAAGTGCCAAACAAAAATTCATTTGTCCACTGCCTGTCCAACTGTTGTGGAGATGGTTCAGTTACATTTCTCTCATGTTTCCAGGTATCTGACACCTTTTTCAAGCCCTTTGCTTATTCATTCCGGATATTTAAAAGAAAGATTAGGGAATGACTATCATGTTATCTTTTTTGGACCCTGTATTTCCAAGAAAAAAGAAAGTGATTTCTCCCCTGACTTATTGAGTTGTGCATTAACTTTTAATGATTTAAGAGAATTATGGGATCACTTTAAAATCAGACCTTCTTTACTGAATGGAGGAGCAAACAATCAGTTTTATCCTGATCAGGCGGGGAAAGGGACATACTATCCAATAGACGGTGGAATGCTTAAAGGACTAATCAGCGGAGATAATAAAGATGACTTTTATTATTATTCATTTAGCGGATTAAAAAATATTCAGAATATTCTTTTATCCATAGATGATATAAAATCCGATAAACCTGTGTTTTTAGAACTTCTGGCCTGTGAAGGGGGATGTGTCAACGGTCCGGGTACCAATAAGAAAAATGCGGCTGTCAGAAAACAAATCAAAGTCAATCTGACCGCTGAAAAACGAAAAGAAATACAACCTGATATAAATAGTGTTAGTTATATTCAAAATTATGAA